>CAJMOH010000002.1 GCA_905215055.1 uncultured bacterium | reverse complement strand
AAGCCGCATGTTTCCTAGCAAAATCGTTAACTTGTCATTTTTCTTATCTCAAGCCGTCCGTGCTCGGACTGAGCAATTCGCGCCACCGAGCGGCGAGCTGACGCTCACGCTTGTGCTGATCGAATCGACAAAGCACGTCCGCGCCGCTGGTTTTGCTGGGACCTTTCCGGCCTTGCCGTAGGCAAGAAGCCGGCATGCCTGGGGTGCAACCCCCGCGCACGCGCTTTTACCTATCGATCAGGCGCGGCCTTCAGCCGCCGCCCCAAGGCGCGAATCGCTCAGCGGGAGCACCCGCCGCGCACGCGCTTTTCCCTATCGATCAGGCGCGGCGCAAGCCGCCGCTCCAAGGCGCGACTTGCCTGGGGTGCAACCCCCTGGACAAGGGGTGGGGGAGGCGTGTATAATAAGGGGGAGTTCCAATGGAAAGGGGAGTGGCGCATGGAACGCCGCGATAAAATCAACTATTACCTGGACTTGGCGGAGGCCGTCAGCCAGCGGGGGACCTGCCTGCGGAAGCTGTACGGGGCGGTGATTGTGAAAAACGACGAGGTGATCTCCACCGGCTATGTGGGCGCGCCCCGGGGAAGGCAGAACTGCTCGGACCTGGGCTATTGCCTGCGGACCCAGCTGGGCATTCCCCGGGGGGAGCGGTACGAGCTGTGCCGGTCGGTCCACGCCGAGGCCAACGCCATCATCTGCGCCTCCCGCCGGGACATGATCGGCGCCACCCTGTACCTGGTGGGCAAGGAGGTCCCCAGCGGGGAGTATGTGGAAAACGCCATGTGCTGCTCCATGTGCAAGCGGATGGTCATCAACGCCGGCATTGAACAGGTCATCGTCCGGGACGACCGGGACCATTACCGGGTCATCGACGTGGCCCAGTGGGTGGCCGACGACGAATCCCTGAAAGGGGTGCTGGGATATTGAGCCGGGAGACAAGCCGTCCCCATTACGGCCTGCTGGACACGGTGCGGGGGGGCTGCATTCTCAGCATGGTGGCCTATCACGGCATGTACGACCTGGTGGACATTTTCGGCCTGCCCTCCGCCTGGTATGTGGGACTGCTGGGCTATGTGTGGCAGCAGAGCATCTGCTGGACCTTTATTCTCCTTTCGGGCATGTGCTGGCGGCTTTCCCGGCACCATGTGAAGCGGGGGCTGCTTCTGGTGGGCTGCGGGGCGGCCATCACCCTGGTGACGTGGATGGTCATGCCCAGCCAGCGCATCCTCTACGGGGTGCTGAACCTGCTGGGGCTTTCGGCCCTGCTGCTGATCCCCTGTGACAAGGTGTTCCGGAAAATCCCGGCCTGGGCGGGGCTTGCGGGAGCGCTGGCGCTGTTCGCCCTGACGAAAAACGTGTCCCGGGGGAGCCTGGGCTTTGAGGGCCTGGTGCTGTGTCCCCTGCCGGAGCAGCTTTATTCCACGGATCTGCTGGCGGTGGTGGGATTTCCCTCCCCCAGCTTTTGGAGCACGGATTATTTTCCCCTGCTGCCCTGGTTTTTCCTGTATTGCGCCGGGTACTTCCTGTGGGGGCTGCTGGATCAAAGCGGCCGGGCCAAGCAGCTGCTGAAGCCGGGCCTGCGGCCCCTGAGCTTTTTGGGCCGCCACAGCCTGCTGATCTACCTCATCCACCAGCCGGCGCTGATGGCGGTGTTCACCGCGGCCGGGTGGATCTGGGGCTGAGGCCGGGGGATTTTCCAGAGGGAGCGTGTGTGTATGGAAGGTGGAGTGTTTGGGGCGGCCCAGGCGGTTTTGCTGTTCGGCGCGTTTCAGGCCGGGGGGATCTGCCTGGCCCGCTTTGCCCTGCCGGGGGAAAGCTCCGGCGTCCGGCTGCTGGTGGGCAGCGTGTGGGGCAGCGGGCTGCTGCAATGGCTGCCGGTGCTGTTTGCCTGGTTTCTGGGATTTACCCCCCTGGCCCACTGGCTGGGCGCGGGGACTGCCCTGCTGCTGGCGGCCGGGGCTTTGTGGGGCTGCCGCCGGTTGAGCCGCCCGGGATTTCAGCTGGCGGGGGCCTTTGCCGCCTTTGCCCGCAGGCCCTTTCTGTGGGCTGTGGCGGCGGTGTGGGGGTTCTTTTGCTTTTTGGTGTGGCATTCCTTCCGCTGGGAGGGCGGCGCCGTGTTTTCCAGCCAGGCCACCTACGGGGACATGAGCATGCACCTGAGCTTTCTCACCAGCCTGGCCAACCAGCGGGACTTCCCGCCGGACTACTCCCTGCTGCCTGGAGTGCGGCTCTCCTACCCCTTTTTGTCCGACAGCATTTCCGCGGGCTTGTACCAGCAGGGAGCGCCTCTGTGGTTTGCCTATGAGCTGCCCATGTGGGCGGCAGGCGCCCAGGTGCTTTTTGGACTGTACGCCTTTTTCTCCCGGATGACCTCCAGCCGGGGGCAGGCCGCCCTTGCCTGGGTGTTCTTTGTGTTCAACGGCGGCCTGGGCTTCCTCTATTTTTTAGGCGGCGGCTGGGAGAACTTTTCCCGCATTTTCACTGCCTATTACCAGACTCCCACCAATCTGGTGGAGGAGAACATCCGCTGGGTCAACGTGGTGGTGGATATGATGCTGCCCCAGCGGGCCACCCTGTTCGGCTGGGCGGTGCTGTTTCCAGCCCTTTACCTGCTGTGCCGGGGGGTGTTTGACGGCCGCCGCCCCTATTACTGGCTGGCGGGGGTGATGGCCGGCGCCCTGCCCATGATCCACACCCACTCCTTTCTGGCCCTGGGCGTGGTGTGCGGGGTGTGGCTGGTCCTGTTTCTCTGCCGCCAGCTCTTTTGGGAGACCGCAGCCGCCCGGACGGGGAAGGTTCTCCTTGTCCTGGGCCTGGCGCTTCTGGCGGTGGGAAAGGAGGTTTTCCGGGGCCGGGAGGACAGTCCCCTGTTTTTGTGGCTGGCCGGCGGGGTGCTGGTGGTGTTCCTGGCTGTGACAGGCTTTTTGGCCGGAGAGGTGGTCCGGCGGCGGGGAGCTGGACGGCTGCTCTCCACCTGGGGAGCGCTGCTGGGCGTCACCCTGGTTCTGGCGCTGCCCCAGCTTTTCACCTGGACCTTTCAGCAGGCGGGGGAGGGCGGCTTTGTCCGGGGACACTTGGGCTGGGTCATTGGGGAGGACAGCTATCTGCTGTTCTACCTGAAAAATCTGGGCCTGGTGTGGGTGCTGGCTCTGGGAGGCGTGCTTCTCGCCAGGGGGAAAGACTTTGCCCGCTGCGCCCCTGCTCTGGCGCTGTGGCTGCTGGCGGAGCTGGTGGAGTTTCAGCCCAACGACTACGACAACAACAAGCTGCTGTATCCGGCCTTCGCCTTTTTGTGCTGCGCCGCGGCCCAGTGCGTCTGGCGGGCGGGGGCGCTTATCAGGTCCCGGCCTGTTCGAGCGGGGACGGCGGCGGGGCTGCTGGCGGTCACCACAGTGTCCGCCCTGCTGACAATGGGCCGGGAGGCCGTGGCCAGCTACGAGCTGTTCGGCACGGGCGCCGTGGAGCTGGCCCGCTGGGTGGAGGAGAACACGGACCCAGAGGCGGTTGTCCTCACCGACACCCGCCACAACAACGAGATTGCCTCCCTGGCCGGGCGGAATGTGGTGTGCGGGTCCCCCTCGTACCTGTACTACCACGGCCTGCCCTATGACTGGAGCCAGCGAATGGTCCAGGCCATCTACCAGCGCCCGGCGGAGGCGCAGCCCCTGCTGGAGAAATTGAACGTGGAGTACATATTGCTCAGCGATTTTGAGCGCGGCTCCTACCCGGCGGCGGACGCCCAGGCGCTGGACCGGCTGTATCCCCGGGTGTACGACGACGGCAACCGGATTCTCTATCAAGTGACAAAACAGGAGGAAACCCCATGAATTCCCATACGCCACAAGCGCAAAGCGGCCTTTCCGATCCCGGCCGCATCCGGGAGCTTCTCTCCCGCCACGGCTTTCACTTTTCCAAGGCCCTGGGGCAGAATTTTCTCATCAACCCCGGGGTGTGTCCCCGGATGGCGGCGGAGTGCGGCGCTGAAAACTGCAAGGGCGTCATCGAGGTGGGGCCGGGCATTGGGGTGCTCACCTGGGAGCTGTCCCAGGTGGCGGACAAGGTCTGCGCCATCGAGCTGGACCGGCGGCTGTTTCCCGTGCTGGAGGAGACCCTGTCCGGCTGCTCCAACGTGAAGATCATCCCCGGCGACGTGATGAAGCTGGATCTGGCCCAGCTGATTCAGGAGGAGTTTGAGGGAGGGCCGGTGTGCGTGTGCGCCAACCTGCCCTATTACATCACCTCCCCGGTAATTCTCCGGCTGCTGGAGGAGCGGCTGCCTGTCACCTCCATTACGGTGATGGTCCAAAAGGAGGCGGCGGTGCGGCTGTGCGCGGCTCCCGGCTCCAAGGAGTGCGGAGCGGTGAGCGCGGCGGTCCATTACCGGGCCAGGCCCCGGATTTTGTTCCAGGTGGGGCGGGGGAGCTTTCTGCCGCCGCCCAAGGTGGACTCCGCGGTGATCCGTCTGGACCTGCTGCCGGAGCCGCCGGTGCGGGTGGCGGACGAGGACTGGTTTTTCCAGGTGGTTCGAGGGGCCTTTGCCCAGCGCCGGAAAACGGCGGCCAATTCTCTTTCCAGCGCCCTGGGGCTGGAGAAGGCCAGGATTGAGGCGGCCTTGGAAGGCCGGGGGATTTCCCCCGCCATCCGGGCGGAGCGCCTGACCCTGGAGCAGCTGGCGGACCTGTCCAACGCTTTGGAAAAGGGCGCTTGCGCCCCGGGAAAAAAGAGGGTACAATAGGAGAAAACAGCCGGACAGGGAAAGGGTGATCGCAATGACAGACATCGAGCGGAGATTTTACCGGCTTTTGCTGTTCGCGGACGCGGCGGCCATTGTCATCAGCATGGTGGCGGGACCGCTGCGGCACACATCCATCGCCATTGGCGCGGCCATCAGCGCGGGGATTATCTCCCTGTGCCTGATTGCCTACGGTCTGTATTTTTGGCCGCTGGACAGGGATTGATTGCTGACGGGAGGAGTTTTCTATGATACGGTTTGCGGCGGCAAAGGACGGGGCGGAGCTGTTGGAGGTCTATGCCCCCTACGTCACGGGGACCACGGTTTCCTTTGAATATGAAGTCCCCGCCGTGGAGGAATTCCGCCGCCGGGTGGAGGAAACCTCTGCCCGCTATCCCTACCTGGTCTGGGAGGAGGACGGAGCCTTGCTGGGCTACGCCTACGCCCACCCCTACGCCGCCCGCCCCGCCTACCAGTGGAGCGCCGAGCTGACAGTCTATCTCCGCCAGGGTGTTTCCCGGCGGGGGCTTGGCTCCCGGCTGTACGGGGCCTTGATGGAGCTGCTGAGGCTTCAGGGAGTCCGCAATGTGTATGGCTGCATCACCGCGGAGAATACCGCCAGCGTCGCTTTCCATCACGCCCTGGGCTTTAGGGAGGCCGGACGGTTTTCCCAGGTGGGATACAAGCTGGACCGCTGGCTGGACGTGCTGTGGCTGGAAAAGGCCATTGCCTCCGGGGGCGAGCCCCAGCCGTTGACGCCCTTTCCCCAGGTGGATCGGGAGCAGGCGCTGGCGGTTCTGGAGCGCTGGAGCAAAATGAAATAAGCGGCAGGCCGGGAGCTTCCCGGCTTTTTCTATTTTCTGGAAATGGATATTGACAAACAGCGGCGGATTCGCTACACTATAAATCGTAAGTAGTAAGTAATAAGTAGTAAGTAGTAAGCAGTCAGTGAAAAAGGAGAATCCGCTATGCAAGACCTGTCCATTACCCAGGAGTATTACATTTGCGCTGTCAATGAGAAGGGGCGCATTTCCGACTTCAGCACCGAGCGGCTGGTGTGCTTTGTGGCTGCCGGACTGCTGGACCTGCAGCTGGAGGACTGTGTGTCCCTGGATCAAAAAAGGGTTGCCGTTACGGGGCCTTTGCCGGAGGGTCGGAATTATCTCAAGCCCCTGTACGGCTTCCTGGCGGAAAAGGGCTCGATGAAGCCGGAAAAGGTCATGGAGGCTTATACCTATTCCCTGTCCGACAAGCATATTGACGCTCTGATGGACTCTGTGGGCGGCTCTCTGGAGGAGCTGGGTCTGGCCCAAAGAGTGCGTTCGGGGCTTTTTGGCAGCAAGACGGCGTTCGCTCCCCGCAAGGAGGCTATCAACGGCGTGGTGGACATGGTGCGCTCCGAGCTGCTGGAGGACGGGGACGTCACCGACGAGATGGCCGCTCTTACGGCCCTGCTGGACAAAAGCGGCTGCCTGAAGGAGTATTTTTCCAAGTTTGAGCAGCGGGAGATCAAGCAGCGGCTGAAGGACATCGCCGCCTCTCCCAACGGCCGGCTGGTGGGAGAGATGGTGGAGTATATCTACAACATGATCGCCACCATGACGGTGCTCACCACCATGATGCACTGAGGCTCTCATGGCAAGGCAGAGAAGCCTGGAGGTGATCCGCCAGGCGGAGTATGTGACCATTGGCGAGCTGGTGCGCCTGACGGACGTGCGGTACAGCACCCTGAAATTTTACACCGAGGAGGGCATGCTGCCCTTTGAGCAGGCAGGGGAGAACCTGACCCGCCGCTACCGCCGGGAGGAGAGCCTGGCCCGTGTTGCCCGCATCCGCCGGCTGCGGAAGGAGGGCAAGTCCGTGCCGGAAATCAAGGAGCTGCTGGGGAGAGAGCCGTAGGTCTGGTTTTCATGGGAAAAAGGCAGTAAAAAAAGCATCCAGGCGTTTGCTTGGATGCTTTTTTGTTTTATTGTGTGATTGGCTTACATGGATTCCGGCGCCGTCACCTTGAACAGCTTCAGGCCGTTTTCCAGCACTGTGCGGGTGGCCACGCACAGGGAGAGCCGGGCCGCCTGCAAGCCTTCGTCGCTGCCCTTGACCCGGCAGGCGTTGTAAAACTTGTGGAACAGGGTGGCGGTGTTCATCACATACTTGGTGATTTTGGCCGGGTCCAGGGCCTTGGCCGCGGCCTGTACCTCCCCGGTGAAGGAGGACAGGTGGCGGATCAGCTCCAGCTCCTCGGGGGCTGTCAGCAGGGCCAGCTCCTGGGCGGTGCAGGCCTGGGGCTGAATGCCGTCGGCAGCCAGGTTCTTCAAAATGGAGCAGATCCGGGCGTGGGCGTACTGCACATAGTACACCGGATTCTGGCTGTCCTGCTGCACCGCCAGATCCAGGTCAAAGTCGATGCGGGTGTTGGCCTCGTAGGAGTTGAACAGGAACCGGGCCGCGTCCACCGGCACCTCGTCCAGCAGCGTCACTAGGGTGATGGCCTTGCCGCTGCGCTTACTGGCCTTGACAATTTCCCCGTCCCGGACCAGGCGCACCATCTGCATCAGCACCACCTTCAGCTTGTCCGCGTCCACGCCCAGGGCGGTGAGGGCCGCCTTCAGCCGGGGCACATAGCCGTGGTGGTCCGCCCCCAGCACGTCGATGGCCATGTCAAAACCCCGGGTTACCAGCTTGCCGTAGTGATAGGCAATGTCCGGCACCACATAGGTGGGCACTCCGTTGGAACGCACCAGCACAAAGTCCTCGCTGCCGTAGGCCTCTCCGTGGAACCACACGGCGCCCTCCTTCTCATAGGTGGCGCCCTTCTCCTTCAGCAGATCCACCACCCGGCCCACAGCGCCGTTTTCATGGAGGCTGGACTCCTTAAACCAGTTGTCATAGTGAACCCGGTACCGGGCCAGGTCGTCGTGAAGGCCCTGGATGTTTTTGGGCAGGGCATAGGCCACCAGCGCCGCCCGGCGCTCCTCCTGGCTGGCGTTTACATACCGGTCCCCGTGCTCCTGGGCGAAGTTCTTGGCGTGGGCGATGATGTCCTCGCCCTTGTAGCCGTCCTCCGGGAAGGGGACGTTCTCCTCTCCCTGATAGAGCTGCAAATACCGGGCTTCCAGAGAGGCGCCGAACTTGTTCACCTGGTTGCCCGCGTCGTTGATGTAGAACTCCCGCTCCACCTGATAGCCCGCCGCGTCCAGCACAGAGGCCAAAGCGTCGCCCAGCACGCCGCCCCGGGCGTTGCCGATGTGCATGGGGCCGGTGGGGTTGGCGGAGACAAATTCCACCAGCACCCGCTGTCCCTGGCCGTAGTCCGAGCGGCCGTACCTGTCTCCCAGACTGTGAATCTCCTGAAGCACCTCCCCATAGAACCGGGGGTCATAGGTAAAATTCAAAAAGCCCGGCCCGGCGATTTCACAGGTTTGAAAATAGGTGCCGGACAGGTCCAGGTTTTCCTGGATGGCCTGGGCAATTTTCTGGGGGGCTGTGCGGAAGGTTCTGGCTCCGGCCATCGCCGCGTTGCAGGACCAATCCCCGTGGGAGCGGTCGGCGGGCACCTCCAGCTGAATTTCCGGCAGAGGCGCCTGAGGCAGCCGGCCCTTCTGGATGGCCTGGTTCATAGCGTTTTCCAAAGCCGCCCGCAGCTGAGCGGTGGCTGTGGCTACTAGTTGAGACATAGTTTTCATCCTTTCTTCGTTGTACCGGCGGACGCCCTACGCAGGGGGGTCACCTCCACCTTAATCTCGTTGCTGCTGGACAGGTTGGAGTCGATGTCCA
Organism: uncultured bacterium; assembly: GCA_905215055.1. Lineage (GTDB taxonomy): Bacteria > Bacillota > Clostridia > Oscillospirales > Acutalibacteraceae > Acutalibacter. The sequence continues at coordinate 120,338 of CAJMOH010000002.1, read as the reverse complement.
GGGTGTATTTGATGTCCAGCCGTCCGCCCTGGTCTCCCAGGCTGGAGGTCAGGTCGCTGGTGAAAACCCCCACCATCAGCTGGCCGTAGCCCGTGTCGTACAGGCAGAGATGGCGGCGTCCCCGCTCCAAAATCAGCCGGGTGGCAGAGCCGGACCGCATCATGGTCACCTTGTCCGGCTCCACCTTCAAAACCGAGGTGGTGCTCACCTTGGGATCGTCCGCGTCGTACTCCTTATAGGCGATAAACCGGGCGCTTCCCCGGCGGGTGTAGGCCCCGGTGGTGTTCAGCGTAATCTCGCCGCTGGCCTCCTCAAAGCCGGCGTAGTCCTGCCGCCCAATAATATTGATGTTGTAGTCATCCCGTAACATTCCCGTTTCCCTCTTTTCGTTCAGACCGGGTCTTTTTCAATCTGGATGCGCTGGGTGCGGCCCTCGATGCTGTGGCCCAAAAACAGCTCCGCCACGTTGAGAAAATTCTGGGGCGTGTCCGTGACAAAGAAATTGGCTCTGCGCCGATTTCCCTGGGGGGCCAGCAGGTCCCGCTCCTTCAGGGCCTGGGCCATTGCCAGAGCCGCCTGCTGTCCGCTGTCGATCAGGGTGACTCCCCGGCCCATCACCCCGCCGATGATGGGGGCGATGATGGGATAATGGGTGCAGCCCAGAATCAGGGTGTCCACCTCCGCCGCCCGGATGGGGGAGAGGTACCGCTCCGCCACCAGCCGGGTCACCTCGTCCTGCGGGGCCACAAACCCGGATTCCACCAGGGACACAAACAGGGGACAGGCCTGGGGATACACCTCCAGCTTGTGATTGATCCGCAGCAGGGCGCTGCGGTAGGAGTCGCTTTGAATGGTGGCGGCCGTGCCAATCACGCCAATCCGCCCGTTTTTGGTGGCGGCGGCAGCGGCCCGGGCGCTGGGACTGATCACATCGATATAGGGTACAGAGAGGGATTCCCCCACGCTGCGGGCCACAGAGCTGACAGTGCCGCAGGCCGCCAGCACCGCCTTGACGTTTTGAGAGAGCAAAAATTCCATGTCCTGCCGGGCATAGCGGAGAATGGTGTCCTTTCCCCGGCTGCCGTAAGGCACCCGGCCCGTGTCCCCAAAGTAGACAATGCTCTCGCCGGGAAGAACCTTTTCCAGCTGCTTCACGGCGGTCAGTCCGCCCAGGCCGGAGTCAAACACCCCAATGGGACGTGCGTCCATGACTCAGGCCCCCTCTCCCTGCCCGGCTTTTTGGAAGGCCAGCTCCACAAGCCGGTCCAGCAGCTCCCCATAGGTCAGGCCCATTGCCATCCACAGCTTGGGGTACATGCTGATGGAGGTGAACCCAGGCAGGGTGTTCAGCTCGTTCAGAACTACCCGGTGGTCTCCCTCTGTCACAAAGAAGTCCACCCGGGTCAGGCCGGAGCAGCCCAGCAGCCGGTAAGCCCGCACCGCGGTCTGGCGGATTTTCTCGCTGACCTCCTGGGGGATTCTGGCGGGAATGTACAGCTGGCTGGTGCCGTTGACATACTTGTCGTCGTAGTCGTAGAACTGGGCCGAGGCGCCGATCTCCCCCACAATGGAGGCGTCGCAGTCCCGGTTGCCCAGCACGGCCACCTCCACCTCCTGGCCGGAGATGCCCTCCTCTACCACCACCTTTTTGTCCTCCCGGGCGGCCTTGCGGATGGCCTCGTCCAGATCCTCGGGGCGCTCCACCTTGCTGACGCCCACAGAGGAGCCGGCGTTGGCGGGCTTTACAAACACGGGAAAGTCCAGCCGGGCCAGGATTTTGTTTTTAATGGTGTCCGGGGCCACGTCAAACCGGTCGGCGTAGAACCACAGATAGTGGGCCTGCTCAATGTCCGCGGCGGCCAGCAGGGAGTGGGTCACCGCCTTATCCATGCAGATGGCGGAGGACTCTGTGTCGCAGCCCACAAAGGGAATGCCGGAGAGCTGGAACAGCCCCTGAATGGTGCCGTCCTCGCCGTTTTTGCCGTGGAGGGCGGGGAACACCACGTCCAGCCGGAGAATTTCCGAGGTCCCGTCCTCCTTTAAGATCACCAGCCCGTGAACCGAAGGGTCGGGAGAGAGAAAGGCCGGAGTCACAGGGCCTTGCTCCCAGGCGCCGGAGACAATGTCCCCAATGGGGCCGGTGTAGAGAAGCCACCGGCCCTCCTTGGTAATTCCCACCATATGCACGTCATATTTTTCCGGAGAAAGGTTTTCCAAAATCGAAGTGGCAGACATCCGAGAGACCTCGTGCTCGGAGGACACGCCCCCAAAGATCACAGCCAGGCTCTTTTTGCCGTTGTTGTTCATCGCCATCACACCCCATCGTGTTTCCATAAAGTAATAAGCGGCCCCTTCCGGCCCCCAAAAAGCAGGGCCTGCCGGCGGAAGGGCGCATTCGAAACCTTATTATACTATGCCCCACTGGATTTCGCAATGTTTTTCCGCCCTTTTTCCCTGAGAACAGAAAAATAAAGTGGACTTTTTTCCGGGTCCATGCTATACTACTATCCAAATGAATTTCTACATCATTAAGTTTTGGAGTGGATCAGTTTGGATTTAAAAGCCTTTGAATTGATAGAGACCGGCCTGCAGGAAGAGCTTTCCAAGCAGGGCTTTTCCCAGGCCCAGCCCGTGGAGGACGACGCCGGCAAGCTGGTGATGTTCGTGGCGGCGGACGTGGCCTACGGCCTGCTGTACGACGTGAAGAACCAGCGCTTCGAGCTGCGCTCCACCACCCTGACAGACGAGGGAAAGCCCGGCAAATGGCGCAGCCTGTCCCTGTGGCTCTACGATGAGAAGGAGGGGACCAAGGCCGACGCGGAAAGCATTTTGAACGACTTTTTAGAGGTGGTTCGCGGTCCCAAGCGGGTGGCGGTGGTTCAGCAGAAGCGCCGGGGCAAGGACGGAGAGCGTTCGGTGGACCCGCTGTTTTTCGTCAACCGGCTGGTGAACATCTTCCCCGAGCTGAAGGAAGAGCTGAATCAGGAGAAGATCACCTATGGGCAGGTGCGGTACGTCACCTTTGTCAAGGCCCATGTGGCGCCCCGCTGCGAGGACCTGGCTCTGAAATATCCCGACAGCGATCCCATGAAGAAGCTTTGCTCCCTGCTGGACGACATGTACAAGGACGGGGATCTGGACACCCGCTCCATTGTCACGGTGGGGCTGCTCAACTCGGTGTCGGACAGCGCCTTTGCGGTGTTTTCCCAGCGGGTGGGAGAAGAGCTGCAAAAGAATTTGAAGTATACCCGCAGGCTCAAGGGCAAGAAGATCAAGCCGGAGAAGAAAAAGAAGAAGAAAAAAGTGGTGGCAAAGCCCCTGGACAACAAGCATTGAAAAAAGGACGGTGATCACCGTCCTTTTTTATAGTTCCTGCTCGTTTAGCCATAGTAAAAAGCTGCGCGCTAAATTTAACTGTTTGGGAGACATATTCCGGAGTATTTGAGCAATGCTTTGCCACGCTTCATTTTCTTCTTGGCGAACGCTTCCAACTAAGAAAGCGTCTGGGGTCGTATCCAGCGCAGCAGCCAGCCGCATGATGACTTCAGTGGAAGGGATGGACAGGCCGCGCTCAATGCTGGAAAGATATTTATATCCGATGTCCGCGCGATCTTCCACCTCTTTTTGCTTCAGACCTAATTCTTTTCGGCGTTGAGCAATGCGCCGGCCAATTTCTTTATAATCCAATTCCAGCAATATCACCTCCCAGTTCTATAAAGTTAAGCATAGACGATTTCACAAACTAATAAACGTATGCCAAGCTGAATTCTTGCTTGACACACGAATTTTCGCGGTATATACTGAATTTGCTAGTATAGAACATGAGAAAGAGGGACTGGTATCACATGGCTAAGAGGATGAAGAAAGAATGGAAAGCGGTTGTCTGTGTGCTCACATTAGCTCTGCTTCTGACAGGCTGTCTATCTGAAGGCTTATATGGCGATTATTATAGCGAAAGCGGAGCCTATAAAATCACTTTTCAACACGACGGAACTTGTACTTGGTATCAGGGGGACAGGTTTTTCGAAGGAACATATGAACGGTCGGGCGACGGCTGGCGTTTAGAAATCAGCGGTGACGGTGGTCTGTACAGCAACACCGTGTTTTATGCGACACCTGACAGCGGAGAGTTGATTATAGAAGGTGGAATTGTACATGGGGAAAGATTCGCAAAGGACAGCCTGTATGAGGCGCGATTCAATGGGGACATTTAGAAGATTGGGATATTGACAAAAAGAACCTCTTGTGCTATACTGGTAGCACCTCGAAAAAGAGGTTCTTTTTTTGCGCCTGTTTTTCCGAGGGAGGCCGGGGCGAAAACGCCCCAAAAATATTTCCGTAAAACGGGAGGTGCCGACAAACAATGAGAGTGAAGATCGTGCTGGCCTGCACTGAGTGCAAGCAGAGAAACTACAACACCAAAAAGAACAAGAAGAACGATCCCGACAGGCTGGAAATGAACAAGTATTGCAGGTTCTGCCGGAAACACACCCTGCACAGGGAAACCAAGTAAGGAGCGGAGGACATGGCTGAAAACGTCAAGAAGAAGGAAAACGCCGTTGCCGCGTTCTTCAAGCGTGTGGCGAAATTCTTCCGCGACTGCAAGGGAGAGGTTAAAAAGATTGTGTGGCCCACTCCCAAGGCAACGTTTAAAAACACCGGCGTGGTGCTGGTGACAATTGTCGTTGTAACCCTGTTTGTTTTCCTGCTGGACACTGTGTTCATGAACCTTCTGGGTCTTGTGATGGACGTGGCCGGTTAAGCATCCTTTGGTGTTTTCAGGAAAGCGGAGGTAGCAGATGGCTGAAGAAGCAAAATGGTATGTGGTGCACACCTACTCCGGCTATGAGAACAAGGTGGCCTCAAACCTGGAGAAAACGGTGGAAAACCGCCAACTGCAAGATCTGATTCAGGAAATCCGCGTGCCTACCGAAACGGTGACGGAGATCACCGAATCGGGAAAGCGCAAGGAAGTGGAACGGAAGATCTTCCCCGGCTATGTCATCGTCAAAATGGTGATGACCGACGAATCCTGGTACGCGGTGCGGAACATCCGCGGCTGTACCGGATTTGTAGGCCCCTCCTCCAAGCCCATTCCTCTTACGGAGGACGAGGTGGCCCGGCTGGGCATAGAGAAGAAGGAGATCCAGGTCAGCTATCAGGTGGGCGACTCTGTCAACATCGTGGACGGGCCTTTGGAGGGCTTTGTAGGCACGGTGGAGGAGCTGGATGTGGACAAGAACCGGGTTCGGGTCACAGTGTCCATGTTTGGCCGTGAGACCCCGGTGGAGCTGGAATTGGATCAGGCCGAGCCTGTAAACTGATTGTTTCAGAGACAGGGCAAAGGGCGGGCCTGGAAAACAGGCCGGGGGAGGCCGCTCCCCAAAAAAGGCGGCGGAATGTTTTTAGGCAATGGGCGGGAAATCCCGCTTTGATTGTGAGGGGCGCAGCCCCTGTGGGAGGCACGGCTGAAATCTTTCTCACGGCCGCGCCGTCAGCCACCACGAATTTTGGAGGTGCAAACAAATGGCTCAGAAGGTTACGGGCTTTATCAAGCTCCAGATCCCTGCCGGCAAAGCAACCCCGGCGCCGCCTGTCGGTCCCGCGCTTGGCCAGCATGGCGTGAACATCATGGCGTTTACCAAGGAATTTAACGAGCGCACAAAGAACGACGTGGGCCTTATCATCCCTGTTGTTATCACGGTTTACGCCGACCGCTCCTTTACGTTTATTACCAAGACCCCTCCGGCCGCTGTGCTGATTAAGAAGGCCTGCGGGATTGAGACGGCCTCTGGCGAGCCCAACAAGAAGAAGGTCGCCAAAATCACCCGCGAGCAGGTGCAGAAGATTGCCGAGCAGAAAATGCCCGACTTGAACGCCTCTTCCGTAGAGAGCGCCATGAGCATGATCGCCGGCACCGCCCGCAGCATGGGTATCGAAGTAGTCGATTGATTCCCGAGTGGGAGGAAATCTTGTAATCCGATATTTACCACTGGAGGAAAGATACAATGAAACACGGAAAGAAATATGTGGAAGGCGCGAAGCTCATCGACCGCAGCAAGCTGTACGATACCGCTGAGGCCCTGGACATCTGCGTCAAGACCGGTACCGCGAAATTCGACGAGACCGTAGAGCTCCATGTGAAGCTGGGCGTTGACGGCCGTCATGCCGACCAGCAGGTTCGCGGCGCCATTGTTCTGCCCAACGGCACTGGCAAGAGCGTGCGGGTGCTGGCCATCTGCAAGCCCGAGAAGGAAGAGGAGGCCAAGGCCGCCGGCGCCGACTTTGTGGGCGGCGAGGAAATGGTGCAGAAGATTCAGAGTGAAAACTGGATGGACTTTGACGTGCTGATTACTACCCCTGACATGATGGGTCAGGTGGGCCGTCTGGGCCGTCTGCTTGGTCCCCGGGGCTTGATGCCCAACCCCAAGGCCGGCACTGTGACTCCCGAAATCGGCAAGGCTGTCACCGACGCCAAGGCCGGTAAGATCGAGTACCGCCTGGATAAGACCAACATCATCCACTGCCCCATTGGAAAGGTCTCCTTTGGCGTGGAGAAGCTCCAGGAGAACTTCGACACCCTGATGGACGCCATTGTGAAGGCTAAGCCCTCCGCTGCCAAGGGCCAGTATGTCCGCTCCTGTGTGGTCAGCGCCACAATGGGTCCCGGCGTCAAGATCAACCCCGCCAAGTTTATCTAAAGCTTGTCCGGATTTAAGGCTTGACAAAGTCCGGTTCTATTTGCTATAATAATCAAGCTGTCCATCCAAAGACAGCAGGTTTGTAAACGGTTTTGTCCGGCCTGCCGAGGAAAGACAAGCAATGGGAGAGAGACGGGGTCCCAAGGCCCAACGAGCTCTTATGCCCTGGTATTTGCTTGCAACGCCTTTCCGCGGAGATCCCGGAAAGGCGTTTTTGATTTACTTTCACGATCCGGAGGTGAAACGAATTGCCCAGCGAGAAGATTTTGGAACAGAAGAAGCAGCAGGTCGCGCAGCTGGCCGAGGACTTTAAGAAGGCCAATGTGGGCGTGCTGGTGAATTACGAAGGCATCACGGTGGAAAAGGACACCAAGCTCCGCAAGCAGCTGCGCGAGGCCGGCTGCGAGTACAAGGTGGTCAAGAACACCCTGTTGTCTCTGGCCTTTCAGGAGGCCGGCATCGAGGGCCTGGAGGAGCATCTTCACGGCGCCACCGCCATCGCTTACAGCGAGAACGGCTATGTGGACGCGCCCAAGATCCTGTCCGACTATGCCAAGGACAACGAGAACTTCACGGTGAAGGCCGGCTTTATCGACGGCGACACAGTGGATGCCAAGAGCATTGACGAGCTGGCCAAGCTGCCCCCCAAGGAGGTTCTGGTGGCTCAGGTGCTCGGCGGCTTGAATGGTCCCATCCAGGGCTTTGCCAATGTGCTCAGCGGCACCATCCGCGGCCTGGTTATCGCCCTCAACGCCATTGCCGAGAAGCAGAGCGCGTAACAGCGCTTCCGCGAAACGCGGTTTCCCGCCGGGCGGCTGCCTGGCGGTCCCAGGGATTTCCCTGAAATACAAATTTACTTTGCCAATAACTTACTGTATGGAGGTATTTCATCATGTCTGAGAAAGTCACCAACCTGATTGAAGAAGTCAAGTCCCTCACCGTTCTGGAGCTGTCCGAGCTGGTCAAGGCTCTGGAGGAGGAGTTCGGCGTTTCCGCCGCTGCTCCCGCTGTGGCTGTTGCTGCCGCTCCCGCTGCCGCCGCTCCCGCTGCCGAGGAGAAGACCGAGTTTGACGTTATCCTGAAGAGCGCTGGCGCCAACAAGATCAACGTCATCAAGGTTGTCAAGGAGATCACCGGTCTGGGCCTGAAGGAAGCCAAGGCTCTGGTTGACGAGGCTCCCAAGGCTGTGAAGGAAGGCGCTTCCAAGGACGACGCCGAGGCCATCAAGACCAAGCTGACCGAGGCCGGTGCTGAGGTTGAGCTGAAGTAAGCTTCGTTTCCGGATTGAAAAGGGCTGCTGCCACTGGGCGGCGGCCTTTTTTGCTGCTTGGCGGCGGGGGAAATCCCTCAATATCGTGGTGGAAAACCGCAAAAGAGTCATTGACTTTTCCTTTGTCCCTGGGTAGAATGAAAGCAAATCCAAGAACAGGAGGAATGATCCTATGCAGGACAAGTATTTGGGGATGACCCCGCCAATGGGGTGGAATTCCTGGAACACCTTCACCTGGAACATCAACGACCAGTTAATCCGCCAGACCGCCGATGTGCTGGTGGAGAGCGGACTGAAGGACGCTGGCTATCAGTATGTGGTGGTGGACGACTGCTGGAGCCTGAAGCAGCGGGACGAAAAGGGCTTTTTGGTGGCCGACCCGGAGAAATTCCCAGAGGGTATGAAGGCTGTGGCCGACTATGTCCACAGCAAGGGCCTGAAGTTTGGCATGTACTCCTGCTGCGGCACCCACACCTGCGCTGGGTATCCCGGCAGCTTTGAGCATGAGTTTCAGGACGCGGAGACCTTCGCCTCCTGGGGTGTGGACTATTTGAAGTACGACAACTGCTACAAGCCCATCCATGTGGAGGGGGAAATCCTCTACAAGCGCATGAGCCTGGCCCTGCGCAACTGCGGACGGGACATCCTGTTTTCCGCCTGCAACTGGGGCCGGGACAACGTCCACCAGTGGATTCAGGGCAGCGGCGCCCAGCTGTTCCGCTCCACCGAGGACATCCAGGACAACTGGGAGTCCATCAAGCGGCTGGCCCTGTCTCAGATTGACAAAATGCCCTATTCCGGCCCCTTCTGCCACAACGACATTGACATGCTGGTGGTGGGCATGCACGGCGGCAGCAACAACGAGTACATCGGTCAGATCGGCGGCTGCACCGATCAGGAGTACCGCACCCACTTCTCCCTGTGGGCCATGATGAATTCCCCCCTGATGATCGGCTGCGACATCCGCTCCATGAGCGATTACACCAAGGAGACCCTGATGAATCCCGATGTCATCGCCATCAACCAGGACATGGAGTGTCGGGGTCCCTACTGCATTCCCCAGTGGAACAACCCGGAGAACGTGCTCTCCCTGGTCAAGCCCATGAGCGATGGGTCCTTGGCCATCGGCATGTTCAACTTCAGCGACGTGAGAAGCGAGATGTCCCTGCAATTTTGGGACATGGGCCTGCCGGTGTCCGCCGGGGTGGGCCTGGAGATGTACAACTGCTGGACCCACGAGAATGAGGGCAGCTTCTTCGAGCGGTACGTCAACATTCTGGAGCCTCACGACTGCGCTGTGTACCGGGCCAGGCTGGTTCGCAAGTGATGGCCAACTACAAGACCTGCAAGCAGTGCGGCGCGCCCTTGGGAGGGGACGACATTGCCATTTTCCGCAAGCTGGTCAGCCGGGGAGCGGAGGAATTCCTCTGCATCGACTGTCTGGCGGCCTATTTTCAGTGTCCCCGCCAGGAGATTGAAAAGCGCATCCGCTGGTACCGGGAAAGCGGCGAATGCACCCTGTTTCGATAAGAACGCCTAAATTTTGTGGTTTTCCCGGAAAATACCCTGTTTTTGCCCCTATATTTTGACGCCAGGTGTGAATAGTTTATGAACATTTGAAAAGGGGCTTGCATTCTCTTCCAAGCCGTGTTAGAATGTAACCAAATTGTAACACTTGTCATCGAAGTGTAACCATCCGCGGGATGGTTCCTTTGGAAAGGAGTGTAGGGGATGCGGAAAAGAACGCTGCGAAACCTTTTGTCCTTCCTGCTGGTGCTGGTGCTCACAATCTGCGCTGTGGCCGGTTTGAGCATGGTAACGCAGGCCAAGACAGACGCCAGCCTGCCTGTTGTGGAGGAGGCAGCCCAAGCAGCGCAGCTGTCCGCGTCCGTGCCAGCTTCATTGGCGGCGTCGCCGCTGCTGTGCGTGGGCGCCTTCCTGGTGATTTTGGCGGTGGTGGCAATAGGCCTCACCCTTTACCGCCGGGAACGCCGTCGTGGAAAGGCAGCGCCCCAGGGGAGACGGAGCTACGTTCCCCGGGCTGACATGGCCTTTTCAGGCAGAAACAGAGTATAAGGGTTTTCGTCCTTTCATATTTTACCTCGGACTGGACCGGCAGGCTTCTGCCGGTTCAGTTTATGTTTTTTCAAGGATTCTTTTCAGAAAAAAACCACCGTGGGAGCCATTCCCCGGTGGTTTTTTCTTACGATTGCAGGCGGCTTGCTAAAAGCGCCGCGTTTTCCTCGATGGGACGGGTTCCGTCCACCTGCCAGACAGGGCAGTCCAGGGTGGATTTGCCGCTGCCGTTCAAGCCGCAAAGAATGACGCCTCCCTTCATTCGCCCACCGCCCTTCGGGGCTTGCTGGCGGCGAACTCCGCCGCCTCCCGCAGCCAGCCCAACAGCTCCTGGTCCAGCTCCTCCACAGTGCCAATCATCACATGGTGGGTCCAGCGGCGGGGATAGGGCTCTGTTTTGGCGTCAATCCGAGGGCTGTCCAGAGGGTAGGACAGGCCAAAGCTCACCGTGAGATAGGGGGAGGGCCGCTGGGCCTTCCGCCGCACCGCCAGCAGAGAGGCGCAGCCAAATTGGTGCCGCAGGTAAAAGCTGACCTGGCTTTTTCCCACCTTCCTTGTCATGCCTGGAAGCAGCTCCTCCAGGCGTTCCTCCAGGGCCTGATACAAGGCCAGAGCGCCAGGCTCCTTTTCAAACAGCCGCAAAAGGTCAAGCTCCTGCTCCACAGCAATTCCCCCTTACCGGTTGAGAATGGTCTTCCCGTCAAAGATCAGCAGGCCCAGGCCCCAGCCTGTTTGGTTGCCTGCCAGCAGCCACCGCTTGAAGGCACGCTGCATGGAGGTCCTTTCCGGCAGTTGGTCCAGAGGCTTTTTATAGTCCGCGCCAAATACCCGCCAGGCGTCGTGAAACTCCGGTGTCTCCCCGCTTTGGACAATGTCCCAGTCCCCCAGAAAGCCGATAATGTTGGAGGCGGGGGAGAGAATCTCCCGGTTGCGGGGGTACAGCAGCCAGGACTCGCACTGGCACACCAGGGGTTTCCCGTCCAGCTCGTCCCGGAAAAATTCATAGGCCCGTTTGTAGGAGTCCAGCCGGGCATTCCAGTCAAAAGGCTCCCCGCTGGAGGGAATATGCACGCTTTTCACCTTGTCCCCCGGCCGGACCGTCAGGCCGTTTTTCTCGTAGGGCTCCCCTTCGTAGAGGACGTTCTCAAACTCCAGCCGGCCCAGCTTCACAATGTCGCAGGAGTAGAAAATGGGGTACCAGAAGGAGACAAAGTTTCCCCACACTCCCTGAACATTCTTGCACTCCATGGCCTTGTACTTCAGGTCGCTGAAGGTGTCCCACACCACCTGCTCGGGGGTTCCCTCTTGGAGATAGGCGTCCCGGGCTGGCTTGGCGGCCTCCATCAAAAACAGCTCCCACAGGGTGTACAGGGCCACGCCGCTTTCCTGAGAGACATCTTCCAGCAGGGGCGCGGCCAGCTTGATGTCCAGGTCGTGGTTGTAGAAAAATTCCACCGCACCGTCCAGGGCCTCCTCCTGACCGGCGTCCTTCAGCTGCCGGCCCGCCCGGAGAAATTCTTCCCTGGCCTCCTCTGGAAAGCCGGTCTTGTCCATCAGCAGCTTCCAAAATTGTTGGTCCATGTATGATTCCTCCCTTATTTGCCAATCCGTTCCGTGTCGATGATAATGGTTACCGGGCCGTCGTTGGCCGCCAGTACATCCATGTGGGCGCCGAATTCCCCCGTTTCCACCTTGCGGATGCCCAGCTCCTTGGCCCGCTCCACAAAGCGGCGGTACAGGGCCTCCCCCTCCTGGGGGGGAGCCGCCAGGTCAAAGGAGGGCCGCCTTCCCTTTTTGCAGTCTGTCCCCAGAGTAAAATTGGACACCACCAGCAGCTCCCCGTCCACGTCCTCCAGAGATAGGTTCATTTTGCCGTTTTCGTCGGTGAAAATCCGCAGGCCGTGAACCTTTTCCGCCATAAAATCCGCCTGGGCCTGGGTGTCGCCCTTCATCACGCCCAAAAAGACCACCAGTCCCTGGCCGATGGTTCGGGTTTCCCGGTGGTCAATGGTGATCTCCGCCCGGCTTACCCGCTGTATTACCGCTCGCATACAAATCCTCCCAAAATTGGTTTTTCCCCTATCCTAGCACACTTTTCTAAAAAGGTAAACAGCTTTTCCAGAAATGCCCCCGGCCTTTCTTGCGCCCTGCTTCCCAGGATGGTATAATGGGAGCAAATCTTGGGATAGGGAGGAATATCCATGCTTTACACAGTGACCAATGGCGCTTACACCGCCCAGGTGGATTCCCTGGGCGCCCAGCTTGTCTCTCTCAGGGGGCCGGAGGGCTTTGAGTACATCTGGACGGGAGACCCCGCCTATTGGACGGGCCACGCCCCGGTGCTGTTCCCCATTGTGGGCGCTCTGCGGGAGGGCCGCGCCCTGCTGGACGGCCAGTGGGTGGAAATGGGCCGCCACGGGTTTGCCCGCCGCCAGGAGTTCCAAACGGCGGAGCAGGGGGAGGGGACCCTGTCTCTGACCCTTGCGGCCAATCCGGAAACCAAGGCCTGCTATCCCTTTGACTTTGCCCTCACCGTCACCTACCGGCTGAACCCCCAGGGCTATACCACTGTCTTTGCCGTGGAGAACACCGGAGACCGGCCCCTGCCCTTTGCCGTGGGAGGGCATCCTGGGTTCAACATCCCCGTGAACGAGCAGGCAGCCTTTGAGGACTACGTCATCCGCTTTGAGAAGGCGGAGACCCAGCGCTGCCCCGCCATCCTGCTGGACACCGGCCTGATCGACCCCGGCCGGACCTCCTTCCAGCTGGACGGCCAGCGGGAGATCCCCCTGACTCATTCCCTGTTCTACAAGGACGCCTTGGTGTTTGAGAACCTGGCCTCCTCCACGGTGCAGGTGGTCAATCCCGCCACGGGAAGGGGCGTGGAGATGGATTTCTCGCAATTTCCCCTGCTGGGAATCTGGTCCGCCCAAAACGACGGTCCCTACGTCTGTCTGGAGCCTTGGACCGGCTGCGCCACCCAAACCACCGAGGGGGACGATTTCCGGAGGAAAAAGGGCATGCAGCAGCTTTCCGCCGGGGAAAAGCGGGAGTACGCCTTCTCGGTGCGGTTTTTATAAGGAACGCCGCTGGGAACGGGGCGGCGCGGAAAAATCGGGGCTTTGCCCCAAAGAAGCGGTCTGGAAAAGGGGCGGCGGAGAAATCCGCTGTCCCTTTTTTCAGATTTGGCCGCTTTTGAGGAAGGCAAACGTTAGCCTATGCAAAAGGGAGAATTCTCCCCCTGGTTTTTCAGCGAAATACCGGGGAAGAAAATTGCGAAACCCCCTTCCCTTTTTTGGAGAGAGGCTTATAATGATTGGAGCCTGGAAACGCGCCTTTCCCTGGCGGGAGGGGAGGGCGTTCACCGGCAAGGAAGATACCCGCGCTGGGATGCCCGGCGCGAAGGGAGGAATGTGTATGTTTCAGTTAAAGTGGGTGTGGAAGCAGATGACCGGCTTTCAAAAGCGGTACATCTTCGCTCTTTGCTCCACGGCGGTGCTGTCGGTGATGGCCCTGGGCAATTCCATGATTACCGCCACCATTATGGACACGGTGTTCGACCCGCTGACGGAAAGCGGCGCGGTGACAGAGCAGGTGGTCCAGCAGCTGATTTTCCTGGTGGCTCTGCTGATTGGCTTCACCCTGTTCCGCACCAGCTTCCAGTACCTGTCCATCATGACCTATGAGGGCTGTTCCCAAAAGCTGATTTTCAAGCTGCGCCGGGACCTGTATAAAAACATGCAGGAGCAGGACCAGGATTTCTTCTCCCGCACCCGCACCGGCGACCTGATGACCCGTCTCACCGGCGACCTGGACATGGTCCGCTACGCGGTGGCCTGGGTAGTGCGCCAGCTGATCGACTGCACCGTGCTGTTTTTGACCACCTCCATTGTGTTTCTGGTGACGGACTGGCTCTTTGCCCTGTCCATGCTGGCGGTGACGCCCATCATCTTTGTGCTGACCTTTTCCTTCTCCAAGCGGGTGCATCCCCTGTATGTGGACCTGCGGGAGCGGCTTTCCCAGCTGAACACCTGCGCCCAGGAGAACATCTCCGGCAACCGGGTGGTAAAGGCCTTTGCCCGGGAGGACTACGAGATCAACCGCTTTGACGAGAAAAACGCCGACTACAAAAAGGCCAACACCAAGGCCTCTCTGCTGTGGCTCCAGTACAGCCCCTACATCGAGGGCTTGTCCCAGGCGCTGAGCATTTCCGTGCTGCTGGTGGGGGGCGCTTTCCTCATCTCCGGACGGATTTCCATCGGCACCTTCACTCTGTTCAACTCCCTGACCTGGACGCTGACCAACCCCATGCGGATGCTGGGCATGCACCTGAACGACTTGCAGCGTTTCTTTGCCAGCGCCAACAAGATCATCGAGCTGTACTATGCCAAGTCCACCATCACCTCCCGGCCCGACGCCAAAAAGCTTTCCGGCCGCATGAGGGGTGAAATCGACTTCTCCGGCGTGGACCTGAACCTTCACGGCCAGCCGGTGCTGCGGCACATCGATTTGCACATCAACCCCGGCGAGACCGTGGCCATTATGGGTCCCACCGGCGCCGGGAAAACCTCCCTGGTCAATTTGATTCCACGCTTTTCAGACGTCAGCGGCGGGTCCCTCACCATTGACGGCGTCCCCGTGGGGCTGTATGACCTTCACGACCTGCGCCACTCTATCGGGATCGCCACCCAGGACGTGTTCCTGTTCTCCGACACGGTGGACGGCAACATTGCCTACGGCGACACGGAGCTTTCCGAGGAGGATGTCAAGCGTTACGCGAAAATGGCCGACGTGGACTTTGTGGAAAAGCTTCCCGACGGCTACGACACCCTGATCGGCGAGCGCGGCACTGGCCTTTCCGGCGGCCAGAAGCAGCGCATTGCCCTGGCCCGGGCCTTGGCGGTGAAACCCTCCATCTTGATTTTGGACGACACCACCAGCGCCGTGGACCTGGAAACCGAGAAATACATCCAGGAGCAGCTGGCCAACCTGGACTTTCCTTGCACCAAGATTATCGTGGCCCAGCGCATTTCCACCACCAAACGGGCGGATAAGATTGTCATTTTGGACAAGGGAGAGGTTGTGGACATTGGCACCCACCAGGAACTGTCCCAGCGGCCCGGCTATTACCGGGAAGTGTTCCTGCTGCAAAACGGCATGGAAGAGGAAAAGGAGGTGGTTTAAATGGCGCGCAACAAGTTTGACGTTGACGAGACCCTGGAAACCCCATTTAACATAAAGCATCTGCTTCGGGCGGGGGTGTACATTGGCCGCCACAAGAAAAAGATGATTCTGTCCCTGCTGTTTTCCGCCATTTCCGCGGCCTGCTCTCTGGTGGGACCTATGCTGATCCAGCGGGCCATCGACGTGTCCGTTCCCAACAGGGACTACAACGAGCTGATCCTGCTGGCCGTGGTGATGCTGGTGTCCATTGCGGCCTCGGTGCTGTTTGCCCGGGCCAGGTCCAAATACATGATTGTGGTGGGTCAGGAGATCATCTACGACATCCGCAAGGATCTGTTTGAGCATCTGCAAAAGCTGCCCTTCCAGTTTTACGACGACCGTCCCCACGGCAAGATTTTGACCCGGGTTATCAACTATGTCAACTCCGTGTCGGACGCTCTCTCCAACGGCATCATCAACTTTGTGCTGGAAATCTTCAACCTGATTCTCATCGCCGTGTTCATGTTCCTGTGCGATGTGCGCCTGAGCCTGATTGTCATGGCGGGCATCCCCCTGTTTTTGGTGATAGTCCTGCTGATTAAGCCCGCCCAGCGCCGGGCCTGGCAGGACGTGTCCAACAAAAGCTCCAACATCAACGCTTACCTCCACGAAAGCCTGGACGGCATGAAGATTACCCAGGCCTTCACCCGGGAGGAGGAAAACCGGGAGATCTACGAAAAGCTGAACAAGAAGTGCTATCAAACCTGGATGAAGGCTCAGTACACCTCCAACCTGGTGTGGTACTCGGTGGACAACATTTCCACCTGGGTGGTGGGAGCCATGTATTTGATCGGCCTGTGGATGCTTGGCCCCGCCATGCAGATCGGCACCCTGATCGCCATCAGCTCCTACGCCTGGCGGTTCTGGCAGCCCATTTTGAACCTGTCCAACCTGTACAACACTTTTATCAACGCTGTGGCCTATCTGGAGCGCATCTTCGAGATGATCGACGAGCCTGTCACCGTGGACGACGCCCCCGGCGCCACCGACCTGCCGCCCATTACGGGCCGTGTCACCTTCGACGACGTGACCTTCTCCTACGATGGGAAAATCAACATTCTGGAGCACTTCAACCTGGATGTGAAGCCCGGCGAGTCCATCGCCCTGGTAGGCCCCACAGGAGCCGGCAAGACCACGGTGGTGAACCTGATCTCCCGGTTCTACAACATCAACAGCGGCCGCCTTCTGCTGGACGGCCACGACATTGCCGGGGTGACCCTTCACTCCCTCCGGTCCCAGATGGGCATTATGCTCCAGGACAGCTTCATCTTCTCCGGCACCATTATGGACAACATCCGCTACGGCCGTCTGGACGCCACCGACGAGGAGGTGATCGCCGCGGCGAAAACCGTCCGGGCCGACGAGTTTATCCGGGAGATGGAGGACGGCTATTACACCCAGGTCAACGAGCGGGGTTCCCGGTTGTCCCAGGGCCAGCGCCAGCTGGTAGCCTTTGCCCGAACCCTTCTCTCCGACCCGAAAATCCTGGTGCTGGACGAGGCCACCTCCTCCATCGACGCCAAAACGGAGCGCCTGGTCCAAGAGGGCCTGAACGCCTTGCTGAAGGGCCGCACCAGCTTTATCATCGCCCACCGGCTTTCCACCATTAAGAACTGCGACCGCATCCTGTACATCTCCAACAAGGGCATCGCGGAGATGGGCAGCCACCAGCAGCTATTGGACAAGCAGGGCTATTACTATCACCTGTACACCGCCCAGCTGGAGAACTGACCATTGCGCGCCTGTTTTCATTTTCTTCACAGCCAGCCTTGACAAACCAGGGCTGGCTGAGTTATTTCTATTTTGGAAAGTTTGTGACAGAGGAGGAGCTTTCGTGTTTACCGCATTGCTTGTCATCATCTACATTGCCTTTATCAGTTTGGGGCTGCCGGATTCCCTGCTTGGTTCCGCCTGGCCCGTCATGCACATGGATTTGGGGGCGCCCTTGTCCTTTGCCGGGGTTATCTCCATGATTGTCTCCTGCGGCACCGTGGTTTCCAGCCTGCTGAGCACCCGGCTGATCGCCCGGTTTGGCACGGCCCGGGTGACGGTGGTCAGCGTGGCCATGACTGCCGCCGCCCTGCTGGGATTTGGCGTGGCCCCTGCCGTGTGGTGGCTGTGCCTGCTGGCGGTGCCTCTGGGACTGGGGGCAGGCTCTGTGGACGCGGGGCTGAACAACTTTGTGGCCCTGCACTACAAGGCGAACCACATGAGCTGGCTGCACTGCTTCTGGGGCATCGGCGCCACGGCAGGCCCAATGGTCATGGCCTTTTGGATCAATCAGGACGGCAACTGGCACGGCGGCTATCTGACCATTGGCCTGCTGCAAGCGGTTCTGGTGGCGGTGCTGCTGTGCAGTATGCCTCTGTGGAGGAAGGTTTCCGCCGCGTCAAAGGTCCCGGGGGAGGAGGAGGAGCCTGTTACCGCCCTGCCCTTGAGAAAAGTCTTTCAGATTCCCCGGGCCAAGGCCGCTCTGCTGGGCTTTTTCTGCTACTGCGCCGTGGAGACCACCGCCAATCTCTGGGCCAGCAGCTACGCCGTCACGGGCTTTGGCGTGGACGAGCACACCGCCGCCGGGTGGAGCTCCGTGTTCTTCCTGGGGATTACCCTGGGACGGCTGCTCTCCGGCTTTGTAGCCATGAGGCTGTCTAGCCCCGCCTTAATCCGCGTCGGCCAGGCGCTGACTCTGGCGGGGATTCTCCTGCTGGCCCTTCCCCTGCCCCTGTGGCGCATTCCCGTTGGGTTGTGCCTGATTGGCGGAGGCTGCGCGCCCATCTATCCCGCCATGCTCCACCAAACGCCCCAGGTCTTTGGCAAGCAGCTGTCTCAGGCGATGATGGGGGTGCAAATGGCCTGCGCCTATGTGGGTACCACGCTGATGCCTCCCGCCTTTGGGCTGCTGGCCTCTTGGGTGGACATCCGGCTGTTCCCCCTGTTTTTGCTGGTGTTTCTGGCGCTGATGTTTCTGGGGACCCAGCGGGTGCGGAGCGAAGGCCGTCAAGCCTCTTCCCAAAAGGAAGCCTGATAGCTTTTCTGGCCGCTGCCTTGCGAAATTGGATAGACAAGGGGACCGGACAGGACGTATAACCACTGATAGCGCCTATAACAGTAAAATCCGGCGGATGATTCTATCCGCCGGATTTCTACTAGATATTGCGGCTGTTCACAGTTTTTTTACAAGAAAATGGGACGTTCCCCCATGTTTCGACAAAAACAGCGTTGGCTTTATAGTATGCTTACTCATGTCAGGAGGCGCTGGCCATCTGCAGGCAGAGCTTGTCAGAGATCATGGCGATAAACTCGCTGTTGGTGGGCTTGCCCCGGGTGTTGTGAATGGTATAGCCGAAGTAGGAGTTCAGCACATCCACATCGCCCCGGTCCCAGGCCACCTCAATGGCGTGGCGAATGGCCCGCTCCACCCGGGAGCTGGTGGTGTTATAGCGCTTTGCCACGCTGGGATAGAGCTGCTTTGTCACCGCGTTGATGATCTCCGGGTCCTCCACCGCCATCAGGATGGAATCCCGCAGATAGTGATACCCCTTGATATGGGCCGGCACGCCAATCTGGTGAAGAATCTCAGTAACCTGAAGGCGCAGGCTGGCGCTGGCGGGCTCCGAGTCGAAATGCTTGCCCTTCATGGACAGCAGAGAGAGAATCCGCTCGGCCATTTCGTTCTGGTCATAGGGGGCCAGGGCAAAATAGGCCGCGCCAGCCGCGGAGATTTCCCGCTCAATCATGGGGTTGGTATAGGAGGAAGTCACTATGTAAAGGGGATTTTCCACAGACGGGTCTTGGGAGACTGTGTGGATAATCCCAATGGCGTCCAGGCCTGGCATGAGAAAATCCATCACCACAAGCTGCGGCCGCTCTTCCCGAATTTTACCCAGAAGCAGGGTGCTGTCCCGCTTGAGAAAAAGAGGGCGCACCCCGCGCTGGGATAATTTCTGAATCGGTTCACGGCTCCATTCGCCGTCGTCCGAACTGATAAGAACCTTGCTTTCTTTTTCCATGACGAACCTCCTGGCAATGATTTATTGTGAAAAAATTTTACCACAAGATCCGTCCAAAGGCAAGTGGTTTGCAGGAAAAATCTAGAAAATTATCATGCCGAAAAAGGTTGAAATTTGGCTTAAAACCGGTCTTTTTCACGGTTCGAGAAAATTCGCCACACCACATCTTTTGCATTCTTCCCAAAGAACCTGAGCAAAGATACCATATCCTGTTGTGGGGTCCTCTGTAAAGACGTGGGTGATGGCGCCTGCCAATTTCCCGTTTTGCAGAATGGGACAGCCGCTCATGCCCTGCACAATGCCGCCGGTGGCCTGCAAAAGCCTGGGGTCCGTCACCTGGACCACCAGGTTTTTTGTCTGTTGGTCCCTGTTGACAATCTCCTTGATCTCCCCCTCATACAGCTGCGGACCGTTTTCGTCAATGCTGGCCAGGAGCTGCACCGGACCAACCTCCACCTCCTCCCGGGAGAGAATCTCCACAGTTTTTCCGGTGGGGGCCTGGTTCAAGGTGCCGAATACGCCGGTTTCCCGGTTGGCCAGCAGCGTTCCCAGGCTCTCGTCAGAGGAGAAGTAGCCCCGCAGCTGACCAGGGCTGTTTGCCTCGCCCTTGACGATGCCGCTGAGAGTGATGGGCGCTGGTTCCCCGGACTTTAGAGCCATCACGCCGTTGGTGTCCATGTCACAGATGCCGTGGCCCAGACCGGCAAACAGCCCGGACTCCGGGTCGTAAAAGGTCAGGGTGCCAATGCCGGCCGCGCTGTCCCGCACCCACATGCCTGTTTTGAAGGAGCCCTCTCCGTACACCGGTGTGACCTGGACCTGAAAAGTCTCGTTGTTCCGCCGAACCTGAAGGGTGATGGGCTGGCCCTGGCTGCTGCCAATATAGCTGGCCAGGGCGGCGTTGTCGGGAATGTCCCGGCCGTCCGCCTGAAGCAAATAGTCCCCCGGCAGAATCCCCGCCTCCGCCGCTGGGCAGCACACACCGCTCTCTGTGTAAATGTCCGAGAGAGAGGCCACAATGACCCCGTCGGTGAACAGCTTGATCCCAAAGGTGGTACCCAGAGGGATCACCTCTCCAGGCTCCTCCTGGGACACAGGGGTGGAGGCCGCCTGGGTACTTTCCTGGTCTTTGGGAAATTCCTTTCCGCCGTTGAAAATGGAGGCCTCCAGGGCAGCGGGTTCCCCGTCCTGCAAAAATCCCAGACAACCCAGCATGCACAGGGCGGTGGCGCCCACGCTCAGGGCAAAGAGCTTGACAGCCTTCATGGCGGTCTGCTTGTTCCAGTGTTTCCAAAAAGCTTTTATGGCAATTCATCCCTTTCCTGGGCGCGGATTGCGAAAAACAATTTTTTTCGCGCCCGGATTTACTGTGCCACCCGGGATGGATTTTATTTTGACAATTAAAAACGCCCCTGCCCAAAAGAGGCAGGAGCGAGAATTTTTGGTCTGCCGCGACGATGGGGCTTTGGCGGCGGACCGGCTGTTGCCAATCCTGGCCCCATCGAAGGACAGTAAATAGGAGTATAGTAAAAAATGTATGAAAGAGAGAATCGTTTTCACAAGAGGAGTTTTTTTCCGTCTGTCTGTGTATCACATCCCTTCCCGTTTCAGTGATTACAGTCTACCCCATAATTGTGAAGAAGGTATCAGCAGATTTTGAAGGTTCCGTAATGAATTTATGAACAGAGCTTGAATGGCATTTTTCCTGAAACTGTGGATTGTGCCGAAAAATCCCGGCAGCCCCAAGATTTAGCGATTTAAAGCGATCTTTCATGTTGAAAACTGCCTCTTTTTGTGGTACTATTATGAAGTATTCAGCCTTGGAAATGCAGGAGCGGAAAAACTTTCCTGCAAAAAATCTGGGAAAATCCTGTGTCTGGAGGAAATTATGAGCGAGCAAGCCCGCATTACCGTCATCTGCGGTCACTATGGCTGCGGCAAAACAAACCTGGCTCTCAACCTGGCCCTGGAAGTAGCGGCGGCAGGGGAGAGGGTCACTGTGGCGGACCTGGACATTGTCAACCCCTATTTCCGTTCCTCGGAATATGGAGGGCTGCTTCAGGAGCGGGGCGTCAGGCTCATTGCCCCTGTGTTTGCCGGCACCACTCTGGACACGCCCACGCTGCCCCCAGAGCTGTATTCCATCTTTGAGGAAGCAGCCGGCCGGGTGTTTATCGACGCCGGGGGGGACGACGCGGGAGTGACCGCCCTGGGCGGCCTGCACGCCCTGCTGGACCAGGCGGGATACGACATGCTGTATGTGATCAACCGGTACCGGGTGCTGTCCCAAACACCGGAGGAGGCCGCCGCGCTGCTGGGGGAGATAGAGGCCGCCAGCCGCCTGAAGGCCACCGCCCTGGTGAACAACTCTCACCTGGGCGTGGAGACCAGGCTGGATACCTTAACCGCCGCCCTGGACTTCGCCCGGAAAACGGCGGAGCTTACTGGCCTGCCCTTGCTGTACTCCACCGCCCCGGATTTCGCCCTGCGGCCGGGGGAGACGCTGCCAGAGGGCTTTAAGCCTGTCAAGCGGTATGTGAGGTTTCTGTGGGAGTAAGACTGCTGGCGAAGGGCTCTCAAAGCCCAGCGCGCGGCTGGTTTGTCAACCGTCCAAAACATGAAAAAATAGAGAAAAATCCTTGAAGGAGGGAAAACGATATGGCAAAGATCATTGTGGATGAAAAGGTCTGCAAGGGCTGCGGCATGTGCGTTCACGCATGTCCGCTGAAGATCATCGCCCTGGACAAGACCCGCCTGAACGCCAAGGGCTATCATCCGGCCCAGCTGGTGGAGCCGGACAAGTGCGTTGGCTGCGCCTCCTGCGCCACCATGTGCCCCGACACGGCCATTACGGTAGAACGGTAAAATTACTCTGTGGGGCGTCTGCCGTCCCGCAAGAAAGGAATGAACCTTATGAAAGTTTTGATGAAGGGCAACGAGGCGCTGGCGGAGGCCGCTATCCGCGCCGGCTGCCATCATTTCTTCGGCTATCCCATCACGCCCCAGACCGAGCTGGCGGCGTATATGTCCAAGCGCATGCCCCAGGTGGGCGGCACCTACCTCCAGGCGGAGTCTGAAATTGCCGCCATCAACATGGTGCTGGGCGCCTCCGCTGCCGGTGTGCGGGCCATGACCTCCTCCTCCTCCCCCGGCATCAGCCTGAAGGGCGAGGGTATTTCCTACATCGCCGGCTCTGACCTGCCCGCCGTGATTATCAACGTCCAGCGGGGCGGCCCCGGCCTGGGCGGCATCCAGCCCAGCCAGTCGGATTACTGGCAGGCCACCAAGGCCACCGGTCACGGCGATTTCCAGATTCTTGTCTTTGCACCCTCCACGGTGCAGGAGATGGTGGACCTGATCTCCCACGCCTTTGACACCGCCGACAAGTACCGCATGCCCGCCATGATTTTGGCGGACGGCATGCTGGGCCAGATGATGGAGCCTGTGGAGCTGCCCGAGGAAGGCTCTGTACAGCTGCCCGAAAAGGAATGGGCCGCCAAGGGTCACGGCGGCAAGCGCCCCCACAACATCATCAATTCCCTGTACCTGACCCCGGAAAAGCTGGAGGAGCTGGTGCGGGAGCGTTTCCAGCGGTATGAGATTGTAAAGCGGAGCGAGCAGATGGCCGAGGAGTACCTCACCGACGACGCGGACATTGTGCTGGTGGCTTATGGCGCCTCCTCCCGCGTGGCCCGCAGCGCTGTGAACAAGGCCCGGGAAAAGGGCATCAAGGCCGGCCTGGTCCGTCCCATTACCCTGTGGCCCTTCCCCACAGAGGCGCTGAACCGCGCCGCCTCCCACGCCAAGAGCTTCCTGGCGGTGGAGATGAGCATGGGCCAGATGGTGGACGACGTGAAGCTGGCCATCGACTGCAAGGTGCCGGTTCACTTTTACGGGCGCACCGGCGGCATGATTCCCACTCCCGCCGAGGTGCTGGAACAGATTGAAGCGCTGCTGTAAAGCGAGAAAAATTAGGATGGGAGGAACAGGCTCCTTCCAACCGGAAAGGTGAATTGACTATGGCTATTGTATTTCAAAAACCGTCCACTCTCACGGACGCGCCTATGCACTACTGTCCCGGCTGCACCCACGGCATTGTCCACCGTCTGGTGGCCCAGGCCATTGAGGAGCTGGGCGTAGAGGGCAAAACAGTGGGCGTCGCCTCTGTTGGCTGCTCGGTCATGTGCTACGACTATTTCTCCTGCGATATGGTGCAGGCTCCCCACGGCCGCGCCCAGGCGGTGGCTACCGGCCTGAAGCGCGCCCGCCCCGACAACGTGATCTT
This sequence comes from uncultured bacterium, assembly GCA_905215055.1. Lineage (GTDB taxonomy): Bacteria > Bacillota > Clostridia > Oscillospirales > Acutalibacteraceae > Acutalibacter. The sequence goes on along the minus strand of CAJMOH010000002.1, from coordinate 96,773 downwards.
TACCTATCAGGGCGACGGCGACCTGGCCGCCATCGGCACCGCCGAAACGGTTCACGCCGCCACCCGGGGCGAGAACATCACCGTCATCTTCATCAACAACGCCATTTACGGCATGACCGGCGGCCAGATGGCCCCCACATCCCTGCCGGGCCAGATCACCCAGACCACTCCCTATGGCCGGGATACCAACACCGCGGGCTATCCTGTGCGGGTGTGCGAGATGCTCTCCACCCTGGACGGCGTGGCCTTTGCCCAGCGGGTCACGGTGGACTGCGTGAAAAACGTGAACATCGCCCGGAAGGCCATTAAGAAGGCTTTCCAGAACCAGATTGACGGCAAGGGCTATTCCATTGTGGAAGTGCTTTCCACCTGTCCCACCAACTGGGGCCTGTCTCCTGTGGAGGCCATCAAGTGGCTGAACGACAACATGATCCCCTATTACCCCTTGGGCGTCTATAAAGATGTAGAGGAGGGCGTCAAGAAATGAAAAATCTGAACATCCTCTTCGCTGGCTTTGGAGGCCAGGGCGTGCTGTTCGCCGGCAAGGTGGTTGCCAACGCCGCGCTGATCGCCAACAAGCAGCTTTCCTGGCTGCCCTCCTACGGTCCGGAAATGCGGGGCGGCACCGCCAACTGCAGCGTGTGCATCTCCGACGAGGCCATTGGCTCTCCTCTGGTGACAAACCCCAATGTGCTCATCGCCATGAACCTGCCCTCCTTTGACAAGTTTATCGACGCGGTGGAGCCGGGCGGCGTGGTCATTGTGGACTCCAGTCTGATCGACAAGAAGGTGGAGCGGGACGACGTGACCGTGTACTATGTACCCTCCACGGCTCTGGCGGACGAAAACGGAATTTCCGGCCTGTCCAACATGATCCTGGTGGGCAAGCTGTTCCAGGAGGTCTGCATGGCCGAGGGCGACTACAAGTTCTGCGACGCGGACATTCTGGATCAGGCGGTGCAGCACTGTGTTCCCGCCCGGAAGGCCCAAATGCTGGACTTCAACCGCAAGGCCATCCAGATCGGTCAGGCCCAATAATCGAGCGAACATACAGGAAAACCCCAGGCAGCGCGCCTGGGGCTTTTTTGTTGACAAGCCTGCTTCACAGGTGTAGGATGGAGAAAAGGAGGAGATGGTATGGACCGTCAGAAACAAGGGGCGGGACAGGAGCCTGTCCGCCCGGCCGGAGGAAGGGACTCCCTGTATGTCACCAGCTCCGCCAGCTTTTGGAATGCCAACAGCGGCGAACGGCCCGGCGTTCGGCTGCCCTTTCGGGGAGAATTCCAGTGGGGCGGTTCCCGCTGGGTGGTGCCGGGGGTGTACTCTACGGAAAAGGCGCTGGTGGTGGACCTTTGCCGTCAGGTAGACCCGGACTCCGTGAAGCGCTTCCTGAAACAGTGGGGCTGGACCCCCGAAATCGGGAAAAACGATACCAGGAATTTCACCCCGGCAGAGGCTGCCCGCATCGAGGCGGAAAGCCCCATGTCCTTTTCCTTTCGCGGGGAGGCGCGGATCGATGGGGAGGAGGTTCCGATGGGCCGCAGCTCCGGGGTGGAGTATCTGTCCTTCCTGCCGGAAGAGGGGGAGGAGGCCCTTGCCGCTGTCCGCTGCTATGACTTGAACCCGGCCCAGTGCTGGAATATCTGGCGCTGCGCCTTCCCCTGGAGCTGTCCCCGCCAGATGGAGGAGCTTTCCCTGTGCCTGGAGGCGGAAGCCCCCGGCCTGCCGGGAGAGCCGTTTCAGGTCCGGGCAGGGGAGCGGGTGGAGCTGACCCATCCCCAGACAGGGGAGAGGTGCGTTCTCACCGCCCAGGAGCTGGCTCCCGACACTCTGAAGGACCCCGGCTTTCTGGAGAGCTGGGAGTCTCCCACCCATCTGTGGCGTTTGGCCTACACCCTGGACCCAGACCTGGAGGGCTTTGCTCTGCGGGACACGGAAGAGGGGGACCTTATGCGGCCCAAGCCGGTAGAGGGCAGCAGCTGGGGTTTCATTGGCGGGGAGGACGGTCCCTCCGCCCTGTTGGCCACAGCGCCCGGGGAGGAGCAGGCTCCCCAGGCTGCCAGCATTGGCATCATCGGCGGCGCCCGCTCGGTGGCAGTCATCCAGGTGAAGGACACACCCCAGGAGGAGACAGCTGCCACCGCTGTGATGAAAGGGGAGGACGGTCCCGCGGCGGTGCTGGTGGGCATCCAATCCCAAAGCCAGGGAGAGCGGAGTACCCGCGTGGCCCTGTCCGCGCTGCGGTTTGAGCTGGCGGAGACCGTCACCTGGCTGCCCGTTTTCAGCGGCGCTGTCCCAGAGGCGCTGGCTGTGGAGCTGGAGAAGCAAGGATCCCCGTGAAGGAGAGCGGTTTTGCGTGGCAGAACCACTTTTCTCATTGTTTCGCCTGAGAGACTCTGTAAGGGCTTTTGAGAGAATAGAATATTCTTTTCCCCTGCGAACGGGAAACGGGCCTTACAGGGCCGTGTGAAGCCACACAGGAGGGATAAGAAAAGGACCCCGCCAAAAGCGGGGTCCTTCTGCGATTTTGTCAGCAAATTGAGAGGAGAGCTTACTCCTGCACACGAGCCAGGTAGCGGTCGTAAGCAGCCTGAGTGATCTCGATGGCGCGCTCAATGCCGCTGGCCTCCAGAGAGGAGATATAAGCGTCCCAGTTGGACTCGATGTCCAGAGCGCCGCTGATGAACTGAGCGGTCTGCTCCTTGACGATGGTGCTGATGTCAGCGTACAGAGCAGCACGCTCGGTGGACTCGTCCTGAGTCAGAGTGACAGAGGAGGGCAGACGCCAGGTGTCGTCGGCCTCGCTCCACACGTCGTAGCAGGCCTGGTCCTTCTCAGGTACACCAGCCAGCTCACGGGTCCAGTCGGACCAGTTGGCAATGCCGGCGGAGGGGCACAGGTAGCTGGCCACAGTCTGGGTCATGGTCCAGCCGTTCTCGTTGTTCAGAATCTTGTCGGTGAATTCAGGCTCGCCTTCCTCGTTGAACTCGAAGGTGTCGCCCTCAATGCCGTAGTTGGCCAGCAGAGCGCCTTCCTCGGTGAACAGGTAGTCCAGCCAGCGCATGGCCACCTCGGGATTCTCGCAGTCGGCGGAAATGGCGGTGTTGCCAGAGGTGTAGGAGTCACGCAGACGGATGTGAATCTCGTCGCCCTCGTTCTTCACAGGAGGATTGACAGGAGCCAGGTTCATGTTGGAATCCTCGGAAGCAGCCTCGTAAACAGAGGGCATGGTGTACAGAGCGGCAAACAGGCCGGAAGCGCCGGTCACAACCTTGGCCATGTCAGCGGTACGCTCGTCGGTAGCCATAAAGTCGGGATCGATCAGGCCCTCGTTGTACCACTGGTTCATGATGGTGACATACTCTTTCCAGGCGTCCATATAAGGCCCAAAGTTGACCTTGCCGGTCTCGTCCAGCTGCCAGCTGTTCAGCACGTTCAGGCCGCCGGACATGGTGCCGAACTCGCCGTCGCTGCCGGAGAAGTTCAGGATCAGGGGAGCGGTGGCGCCCTTCTCGTTCTTGAACGCGGTCAGAACTTCATGGTAGTCGTCAAAGGTGACGGGGGTTTCCAGGTTCAGGTCGTCCAGCCAGTCCTGACGGATCCACAGGCCCAGCCAGGGACCCTGCTTGGACTGACGCAGCTCATACACAGCGCCCAGCCGGCCGGAGTCGGTGGTGGACAGCAGCTCGTACTGGATGTCAGAGGTGCGGACCTTCTGATAGTTGGGCATGTACTCGTCCACCAGATCGGTCAGATCCAGGAAGTAGCCGTCGTCAATGGCGGCGTCCACGCCCTCGGCATAGTAGGAAGCGCCAACATAGATCAGGTCGGCCAGGGTGCCGGAGGCAATCATCAGGTTGAAGTTGGTCTGATAGTCTGCGGAAGACACCATTTCCATCTCCAGATGCACGCCGGTGCGGCGCTCCATCTCCTGATAGAACTCATTGTCGTTCCAGTCGGTGGTCATAATGGCGCAGTTGGAGTCGTCGGCCACAAAGTAGCTGAGAGTGGTGGGCTCGTCCACGATGGGCAGCTGGAACTCGCCGGTTTCGGAAGTTTCAGCCTGGCTCTCGTCGCCGGATCCCTCAGCGGCGCTGCTGTCCTCAGCAGCACTGGAGGTGGAAGTCTCGCTGGAGGTGGAGCTGTTCCCGCCGTTGCCGCAAGCGGCCAGGGAAAGAACCATCGCCAGAACCAGCAGCAGAGCAACCAGTTTTTTGGCATTTTTCATGTTGGTTTCCTCCTAATCATATTTTAGGTGTGCTTGTCCCAAAAGGGACAGGTTTATGCAAAAGCGCTGGGCGCCGTTGCGTCGTTTGGAAAAAGCGATCAGCCCTTGATAGCGCCAATCATTACGCCGGACTCAAAATACTTCTGAATGAAGGGGTAGAAGATAAACATGGGAACCGTGGACACCATGATGGTGCAGTATTTCATCAGCTGCTTGTACAGCACCGCGTCGCCCCCTTCTCCCGACGCCAGCACACTGATGTCCACGTTGGAATTGCTGCTGTTGTTGGTGTCTACCAGCAGCTCCTTCAAAATCAGCTGCAAGGGCTTCTTGTCCTCAGAACGAATGTAAATCATGGCGTTGAACCAGCTGTTCCAGTTGCCAATCACATAGTACAGGATGACGGTGGCCAGGGTGGCCTTAATCAAGGGAAGCATAATCCGGAACAGAATGGTAAACCGTCCGGCGCCGTCCAGCATGGCCGATTCCTCCAGGCTTTCCGGCACGTTTTGCATGGCGGTGCGCACCAGAATCAGATAGAAGGCGCTCATGCAGCTGGGCAGGATCAGCGCCCAGCGGCTGTCGTACATGTTCAGGGTCTGGGTAACCAGAATGTACAGGGTGACAATACCGCCGGAGAACAGCATGGTAAAGGAGATAATCAGCATCAGGGGATTGGCCCAGATAAAGTCCTTCCGGGACAGGGCATAGGCGGCCATCACCGTCAGGAACATGCCCAGCACCGTGGTGCCGATAACGTAGATAAAGGTGTTCAAATAGCCGGTCCAGATGCTGTTGTCGTTAAACACCAGCTGATAACCGTTAAAGGTAAAGCCTTCAATGTGCCAGATCAGGCCCCGCTGGTTCATCACCCAGCTGGCGTTGGAGAAGGAGGCGCAGAACACATGCCACACAGGAAGGATGCACAAAATCATCACCAGCGCGAAAAACGCAATGTTACATACATTGAAAATTCTGCTGCCGGTGGATCTGTTTTTGACCATTGCCATTTTCAATTTCCCCTTTCTTTTTAGAATAGACCGGTCTCGGTGTACTTCTTGCTGAAGGCGTTGGCAATCAGCAGCAGCACAAAGTTGATTACCGAGTTAAACAGAGAAACTGCCGTGGAATAGCCGTAGTTCATCTCCTGAATACCCTTGCGGTAGATAAAGCTGGAGAGAATGTCAGCGGTTTCATACACCTGGGGATTGTACAGCAAAATGGTCTTTTCATAGCCCACAGAGAGCATCTGGCCAATTCGCAGAATCAGCATAATCATAATGGTGTCCAAAATGCCGGGAATGGTCACCCGCAGAATCCGCTGGAACCGGTTGGCGCCGTCAATCTCGGCGGCCTCGTACAGCGTCTGGTCAATGCCGGCCAGCGCCGCCACATAGATGATGGCGTCAAAGCCCAGGTTCTTCCACAAGTCTGATAGGACGTAGATGGGCCGCCAGTTAGAGGCGTTGCCCAGCAGGTTGTCATAGCTGCCGGTAATGGCGCCCACCAGCTGGGTCAGGGGGCCGGTGGTGGAGCAGAAGTCCACAATGATGCCGGCCATAACCACCATAGACACAAAGTAGGGCATGTAGGAAACGGTCTGCACCAGTCTCTTATAGCGCTTGCTGCGAAGCTCGTTGAGCAGCAGGGCAAAGATGATGGTGATGGGAAACTCAATGCAGATTTGCAGCAGGCTGAGGATCAGCGTGTTGCGGATAGTACGCCACGCAAACGCGGAGTTGAAAAAATCCATAAAGTTCTCCAGCCCTACAAAGGGAGAGCCGAAGAGTCCCAGCTTGGGCTTGAAGTCCTCAAAGGCCATCAGCAGGCCGCCCATGGGGATATAATGGAAGATGATGTAAAAGGCCAGCGCTGGCAGGACCATCAAAACGAGAGCCCAGTTCCGAATGGTGTTTTTTCGGATGTTGTCCCAGCTGTACTTTCGAGCCTTTCGGATCCGGATCGCCGGATTCGAAGTTGGAGCCGCAGATTTACTCATACGCACCTCATACCTCTTTTCCTGTTACATAGATTCTTGCACGCCCTCTCTCCTTAATAATAGAAAAGGAAAAGAGAGAATCGCCAAAATAACCGGCAGTCTGTGTCGGAAATTTCAATAAAACTATGTTAATAAGATTTTAACAAATTGTAAATAGTCAAATTTTGCCTCGCCCAAATTCACAAAAATTTGACATTCCCAAAGACGGGGAAAGTCTAGATTTTTTGCGGTTTGAGCGGGGCAAAAAACGGCAGCGCAAACGGGCCTATTTTTTGTCAATATATTGTCCTGGCGTGCTGCCTTCATAGCGCTTGAAGGCGCGGATCAAGGCGCGGGAATCGCCATAGCCAGTCAGCTCGGCGGTCTCCCGAACGGTTTTTCCCTCCTTCAAAAGCTTCTTGGCGGCCTCCAGGCGCACGGCGTGCAGGTCCTCCAAAAGCCCGTGGCCTGTCAAGTCCTTGTACTGATGGCTCAGGGTGGAGAGATTTCGGTTCAGCCGGTCGGCAATGAGGGAAACGTTTAAGGCGGGATCCTGGTAATTTTCACGGATATAGGCCTGCACCTGGGCCACCAGCTGACTGCCTTCCTCCTCTCCTTTGTCTGTAATGGCGCTGAGCTTTACAGATTGGAACAGTTCCCGAAGCTCCTCCTCCATTTTCCAGACAGTGGGGGCGGAGATAATGTTCTGAGGATCGGGACCGTCATAGCTCTCCAGATAGGGCGTCAGAGTTTCAATGACGTTGGCGCAGCGGCGGCGGATCAGCTCCAGGGGAAGGTTGGGATTGAGAAGATCCTTCTTCAGAATAGATTCAAAGCAGGATGACGCCTTTTTGGCGTTTCCCGAGCTGACGGCGGCAAAAAGCTGCTTTCGCCGTTGAGCGAAATCCCCGAAGTAGCTGGGATATTCCAAAAGCTCCTGAGCCACAAAGACGCCGGCTTCCCGATTGTCCTGCCAGAACAGATCCCGGTCATAGGCCCGCCGCACCCAGTCCCAGGCCTTGGGCGCATCGGTCAGGTGGAGGCATTCGTCGCTGGCGTAGCAAACCAGGGGCAGTCCCAGAGCCTTCTGGGCTTGATCTGTTTTCGCCTGAAGGCTGTCCAGATCCGTCCCCTCCTGAGCCAGTACCGCTGCCCGGCCGGTGTCAATAGTCAGGCAGACGCCATCTCCCCGCTCTAAAAAGATCTGCTCCAAGATTTGCAGCAGCTTCTTTTCCAAGGCGGCCGCTGCCCGGGAATCCTTTTCCCGGGACCTTCTCTCCGCCTCTGGCAGAGAGAACACCAGCAGCCGATAGGGCTGATTTTCCTCCAAATAGCGGGAGAGGCAGGAGGAGTCCTGGCTGAAGCCCAGCAAATACCGCCACAGCGCCATGTCAGAGTCCCGCGCCTTGGACTGGCTCAGCTGTTCCAGCAGCTGTTCCTTTTCCTGAGCAAACTCCGCCAGGGCCTGGGAAAACTCCGCCAGCGACCGGAATTTGTCCTTGGCGCCGCTGTCCGACTTTTCCACAAAGGGCAGCACCTGCTGGAAGGGGGACCAGGTGCGGCGGCTGAGCAGCACAGCCAGCGTGACGCCTGCGGCAATCACCACAAGCAGCGCGGCCAGCTGCCACAGCAGGGGCTGAAGAGAGCGGTAGTATACGCTGCTGTTTACCAGCAGACCGTACCGCAGGTCGCTGAGGGTTTGTTCGGGATAGACCGAATAGAGCCAGTTTTCCTGGTTTAGACGCAGGCTTCCGCTGGACGCGCCGGAGCTTTCCATCTGGGCGATGGCCTCTCTGGCGGAGCTGCTTCCACAGAGAAGGCGGCCGTCCTCGTCCAGCACAAACATTTTCGAGGTGTCCGTGTCCAGGAAGGAATCCTCCCGGTCCAGTTCAATCAAAATGCCCAGGGAGGCGTACAGGGTTTGATAGCGGTTGTCAAAGCAGTTTTTCCACACAAGCACATAGCCGCTGCTGCTGTCGTCCCGATAAATTGTCCGCACGTCCACATTGACGCCGCCGGTTTCCAAAACGGAAAGGAGCGTCTGGTAGCCCACATCCAGGTCCCAGGTGGAGATTCCCGCCAGCTGGGGATGGTAGGTGCTTTTGTTGGAAACAAAATAGCCGTTTTCCGGAAAATAGGCAAAGCAGCTGATATAGGAGGAGCGGTGGGCTTCTGCGGATTCCAGGGCGGGAATCATCTTGCAGAGGTCGTACAGATCCGCGCCGGAAATAGAATCCTTCAGCGCGAGGCTTTCCAAAAGCTCGTTTTCAGAGAGCAAGTCCAGGGTGTTGGAGGCTTCCACCAGGCAGTTCTCCAAATCGCTTTGGGCGGCCTGCAGGGTAACCTCCTGATCCCTGGCAATGGACTTTTGAATTTCCAGCCGCATGTTGGCCACTACAAACAGGGAGAATGCCAGCGGGATGATACAGACGCACAGATAGGAGGCCAAAAAACGGCGATACAGCTTCATCTGATTCCCCCTCCCCAGAATAGGACGTGTTCGGTCATTGTGAAAAAAGTATAGCACAAAAAGGCTTTTCGAACAACAGGGCCGAGAAAATTCCACATTTTTGGAAAGAAATTCTCCGGCTCCTCCCCAAAAATGTGCAATCTCTTTTTTGCCGGACCAGGAGCAGAGGCTGGGGATTCCAGGAAACCCGGCGGGGAGAAGGTGCCTTTTTAAGAAGAAGGAAGGACGGGCGTCACGGTCTCATCAGGATGAGCGCGGCGGCCAGCCGCAGGGCAAAGGAAAAAGCCGGGCTTGGGAATGGGACCTGCGTCCTGGCATCCTCTGAGCCGGGCAAAACAGCTGTCGCGCAAAAACGCGGACAAGAAAAATCGCGACCATCACAAAAGTGATGATCGCGACTTGGGAGCGGCGGCTCGCCGCTGGTGGAGATGGCGGGAATCGAACCCGCGTCCGAAAAAGGATTACCAAGGCTTTCTACGAGCGTAGCTTTTGTTTTAAGATTCCCGCGGCCCTGCGCCCAAAAGCAGGCTCAAGGCGTTAGTAGCCCTTGGGTCATGACGGGGGTAAGGGCATAGCCCCGTTCACGTTCACCGCTCATCGACGCCCTGGCCCCGGCCGCGGTGCTCCGGGGGAGGACGGCCGCCTAGTTAGGCAGCAACAGCAACAGGTTCGTTGTCGTTTAATTTTAAGGTTTGCGGCTTTTTAAGAGGTTCCGCGCCTCTGCTCGCTTACCAGGGCTCTCCTTCCCCGTCGAAACCTTTACATCCCCGTATACAAACAGCCGAGGCTGCTGTGCGCTGTCCTGCTGGGAGGGCGTCACCGGTTGCGCTCTTTGATGGCCCGCTCAATGTCCCGCTTGGCGGCCTTTTCCGCCATGTCCGCCCGCTTGTCATAGAGCTTCTTGCCCCGGCACAGGCCCACCTGCACCTTTACCCGGGAGTCCTTAAAGTAGAGGGACAGAGGGATCAGAGAGTACCCCTGCTGCTTCACAATGCCGTACAGCCGGAGGATCTCCCGCTTGTGCATCAAAAGACGCCGCACCCGCATGGGGTCCCGGTTGAAGATGTTGCCAAAATCATAGGGGCTGATGTGACAGCCGTTGAGCATCATCTCACCGTTGACCACGGAGCACCAGGCGTCCTTCAGGTTCACCCGGCCTTGACGCAGGGATTTCACCTCGGTACCCACCAGCTCAATGCCGGCTTCAAAGCTTTCCTCCACGAAGTAATCGTGGAAGGCTTTTTTGTTTTGGGCAATGGTTTTTGTGTTGGCCTTGCCTGCCACGGTCACTCCTCCCTTTCCGGTTTTCCAGGATAGCTTATCTATTATAGCATATGGTCCTTCTCCAGCGCAAGGGATTTCCCCCCGCCGGGCCGAAATACTTTTCCCCAAAAGAGGACAGAAAAACTTTTTTAGGAGCGGGTCCCTTTTAATGTTGCTTTAATTTTCCAGACATATACTAAAGCCACAGTCGAGAGACACAAACGAAATAACATTCCAGAGAGGAAGGTCATTTATGAATTGGAAATTTTGGCAGAACAAAAAAGCAAGGATCGCGGTCCCCGTTGCTGCCGCTGCCGTGGTTGTGGCGGCTGTGGGAACCGTGGTGGCAGTCAACTTGACCCGGCCCCAGGCAGTCACGCAAGAGCAGGCCCGGACCATCGCCCTGGAGCATGCGGGCATCAGTGCCGGTGAAGCCCTTTTCATGCAGGTCAGCCGGGACGACGGCGCCTACGAAGTGGATTTCCGCACCGCCGGCCGCAGCTACGAGTACAAGGTGGGACGCTCCGGGCAGGTGTTGGACTATTCCTATGAGTCCTCCGGCACGGCCGGTTCCGCCAGCGCCGGGGAAAGCGCGGGCAGTCAGACCGGCGAAGTGGTGGATCAGCAGATCCTGCAAGCCCAGCGGACAGAAAGCGCCTCCGGCATCTCCCAGGAGGAGGCCAAGGCCATCGCCCTGGAGCACGCGGGGGTGGCGGAGGCCGATGCGTCTTTCTACCGCGTGGAGCAGGACCGGGACGACGGCCGCAGCGTCTATGAGGTGGAATTTACCGCCGGCGGCACGGAATACGACTACGAGATTGACAGCGGCGCTGGGGAGATTCTCAGCTATGACAGCGACATAGAGGGCTGGAGTCTCAGCTCCCAAAGCGGTGCGGCTGTGACTCTGGAACAGGCCAGGGAGCTGGTGGTGAACCGGGCAAAGGGCTTGACCGCGGAGGATGTGCGGATTCGCGAGGACTGGGACGACGGACGGCTGGTGTACGAGGGCGAGGCCTGGTGCAACAACCGGGAGCACGAGTTTGAGATCGACGCCGCCACCGGGGAGTTTCTCAGCTGGAGCGTGGAGAACCGCTAAAGCAAAAAAGGGCTGCTGTTTTATCAGCAGTCCTTTTCTGTTACAGCTGGGGATACAGCTGGTCGAAAATAGCCCGGTTCAAAGCGGCTCCGTCCCGGCATTCGCAGACCACGGTGATGACGGCGTCCTTGTCCCGGCAGAGAATGGACAGCTGGCCGTATTTGCCGTCCGCCCGGAAGGTGCCTTGCTCGCCGCCCCAGAACAGATAGCCGTAGCCGTAGGCGCCGTTGTCCACCTGCTTGGAGGTGCTGGCCTTCACCCATTCCGGATCCAGCAGCTGCTTGCCGTTCCATTGGCCGTTTTGCAGGTAAAACTGCCCAAAGGTGTGCAGCTCCGACAGGGTGAGGAACAGTCCGCCCGCCCCAAAGGTTCTGCCCAGAGGGTCGATCTCCCAGGTGGGACGCACAATGCCCAGATGCTCAAACAGCCGGGGCGTCAAGTAGGAGACAAGGTCGCAGCCGCTGCGCCGCTGAACCAGCACTCCCGCCAGATACGGCCCCACGTTGTTGTAGACAAATTTGGTGTTGGGCGCGTCGGTAAAGGGGAAGGAGAGGGCCAGCTTCACCCAATCCCGCTCCTTGTACAAAGGCCGCTGGGCGCCCATCAGCTCTCCGTGCTCCTGGCCCAGACACATGGTCAGCAGGTCCCGCACCGTGGCCCGCTCCAGGTTTTCACTGATTGCTTCCGGCAAATCTTGGGGGAAGGCGTTCACCAGCCGCTCCTCCAAGGACAGCAGTCCCTCCTGAACGGCGAACCCCACCGCGCAGGAGGTGACGCTTTTGCTGGCGGAGTACACATTCCGGCGGCACTCCTCATCCCAGGTCTTGTGGGCGATGACCGTCCCGTGCTGGCTCACCTTCAGGCCCAGCACGCCGATGGCTTCCGCCGCGGCGCTAAATTTTTCCAGGTCCATAGCAGTCTGCTCCTTTCAAGCTGTTTTCCCGCTGGGGAACAAAATTTGTTATCATTATATAGAGAAACGGTGAAAAAGTCCAGCATCGTTTTTTGCCCTGTGATAAAGCAAGGACTTTTGGGCAGACTAAGCGGTGCAGAGCGGCGGTTCCGTTTTGCGAAATCTACCTGAAAACGAGGTGCCTTGTATGAACCGTTTGGAATGTCAAGTGCAGAGCTGCCAGCATTATCAGAACCACCAGTGCTGCCTGGCGGGAATCCAGGTGGACGGGCCTTCCGCCCAGGAAGCCAGCCAGACCTGCTGCGCCTCCTACGAGGAGCGCCGCCCCGGCTCCGCCCAGAACGCGCTGGGCCAGCATCCCTCTGTGGAGTCTGAGATTCAGTGCCGGGTGACAGGCTGTTCCTACAACAGCCGCAACCGCTGCCAGGCCGACTGCGTCTGCGTGGACTGCTGCTGCGGGGACGTCTCCTCTAAAAGCGGTACCCAGTGCCGCACCTTCCAGAGCAAGTGACGTCCCAGAAGGACGGCTTGGAGTGCCGGGCCGTCCTTTGCTACATTTCCTCCGGGGAAAATTGCGCCGGGCAGAATCCTGTGCTATAATACCCACAGAAACCGGAAAAGCCAGCCGCCGGGGGAGAGCCGCGCCCTTCTGCCCGCCGGAACCGGCAGGACCGCGGAAAACGGAGGACAGATTCCATGAACATCGCGCTGATTGCCTTTGACCTGGACGGCACCACCATTGTCCAGCACAAATATCTGCCCCAGGCCAACCGCCTGGCTCTGGAGGAGGCCGCCCGCCAGGGAGCCGTTCTGGTGCCGGCCTCCGGCAGAATGAAGGACTTTCTCCCCAGGGAGATCACCTCCCTGCCCGGGGTGCGGTACGCCATCACCGCCAACGGCGCGGGGGTTTACGACCTGGAAACGGGCAAGGCTGTCTGGAAGTGCCTGGTCTCCAACGAGAAGGCCCGGCAGGTTCAAAAGCTTCTGGACGAATACAGCTTGTTCGAGGAGTATTACAGCCAGGGCCGGGCCATCACCCGCCGGGGCGACCGGGAACGGGCCGTGTCCCACTTTGGCATGCCCCAGGAGAAGCTTCACTTTCTCACCAAGGACTACCTGCTGGCGGAGGATTTTGGAGAGTACCTGCGCCAGACAGGGCTGGAGCCGGAGAAGATCAACCTGCCCTATTTGCCCACGCCGGCCCTGCGCCGGGAGGTGTGGCAGCGGCTGGAGGCCTTGGGGGGCCTGGCCATCACCTCGTCCATCCCAGACAACATTGAGATCAACGCCCTGGGCGCCGACAAGGGAAGCGCCCTGCGGGCCTTGGCGGAGCGCTTGGGGATTTCCCGGGAAAGGGTCATGGCCCTGGGGGACAACGGCAACGACGTGACCATGCTCCAATACGCCGGGGTGTCCGTGGCGATGGGGGACGGCTCTCAGGAGGCAAAAGCCGCCGCCAAATACACGGCCCCGCCCCACGACCAGAACGGCCTGGCCTGGGCTGTTGAGAAGCTCGCACTGTCATAAAAATACCATAGAAAACAAAAAAGGACCGGGAATCTTCCCAGTCCTTTTTTATGTCCGCTTATGCCTTGCTCTGGATGTACTGGTCAATGGCGGTGGCAGCGGTTTTCCCGGCGCCCATGGCCAGAATCACCGTGGCGGCGCCTGTTACCGCGTCGCCTCCGGCGTACACGCCCGCCCGGCTGGTCAGGCCCGTGGCCTCGTCCACAATAATGCCGCCCCACCGCTGGGTTTCCAAGCCTTCCGTGGTGGATTTAATCAGCGGGTTGGGAGAGGTGCCAATGGCCATAATCACGCAGTCCACGTCCAGCACAAATTCGCTGCCGGGGACCTCCACAGGCCGCCGCCGTCCCGAGTCGTCCGGCTCGCCCAGCTCCATGCGGATGCACTCCATCCCTTTCACGTTGCCCTGCTCGTCCCCCAGAATGCGGGTGGGATTGTTCAGCAGGTGGAACACAATGCCCTCTTCCTTGGCGTGCTCCACCTCCTCGGCCCGGGCGGGCAGCTCCTTTTCGCTGCGGCGGTAGACGATGAACACCTCGTCCGCGCCCAGGCGCTTGGCGCACCGGGCGGCGTCCATTGCCACGTTGCCGCCGCCCACCACGGCCACCCGGCGGGCGTGCTCGATGGGGGTGTCGCTGCCGGGCTGGTAAGCCTTCATCAGATTGACCCGCGTCAAAAATTCGTTGGCGGAGTAGACACCCTTCAGGTTTTCCCCGGGGATGTTCATAAACCGGGGCAGCCCCGCGCCGGAGCCGATGAACACAGCCTCATAGCCCTGCTCCAGCAGCTCGTCGATGGACAGCACCCGGCCGATGACCATGTTGGTCCGCACGTCCACGCCCAGGGCTTTCAGGCCGTCGATTTCCTTCTGCACAATGTCCTTGGGCAGCCGGAACTCCGGGATGCCGTACACCAGCACGCCGCCGGCGGTGTGCAGGGCCTCGAACACCGTCACGGCGTAGCCCTTTTTCGCCAGATCCCCGGCGCAGGTCAGGCCAGAGGGGCCGGAGCCGATCACCGCCACCTTGTGTCCGTTGGGAGCGGGCTTGCGGGGCGCCTCGCAGACATTCTTGTTGTGCCAGTCGGCCACAAAGCGCTCCAGCCGGCCAATGCCCACCGGCTCTCCCTTGATGCCCCGCACGCACTTCTGTTCACACTGGGTCTCCTGGGGACACACCCGGCCGCACACGGCGGGCAGAGAGCTCTGCTGGGTGATGATTTGGTAAGCGGCCTCAAAATCTCCCTCCGCCACCTTGGCGATGAAGTCGGGAATGTGGATGCCCACAGGACATCCGGCCACACAGGGCTTGTTTTTACAGTGCAGGCACCGCTGGGCCTCGTCCAGAGCCTGCTCCTCGGTGTAGCCCAGGGCCACCTCTAAAAAATTCTTGTTGCGCACGTCCGGCGCCTGAGAGGGCATCTCGTTTTTCTTTAAGGACATGTTGGGCATCTCACTTCACCTCCTTCTGAAACAGGTTGCAGGTCTCCTCATAGGCGTGGCGCTCGTAATCCCGGTACATAGTGCCCCGGGCCATCGCCTCGTCAAAGTCCACCTCAAAGCCGTCAAAGTCCGGGCCGTCCACACAGGCGAACCTGGTTTTGCCCCCCACGGTCAGGCGGCAGCCGCCGCACATGCCCGTGCCGTCAATCATAATGGGGTTCATGCTCACCACGGTTTTGATGTTGTGCTGTTTTGTCAGCTGGGTGACAAACTTCATCATCACCAGGGGACCAATGGCAATGACCTCATCGTAGGTCTCGCCCTCGCCGATCAGCTTTTCCAGGGCGTTGGTCACCAGGCCCTTCTCCCCGTAGGAGCCGTCGTCGGTCATCATCACAAACCTGTCGCTGACCGCCCGGAACTCCTCCTCCAAAATCACCAGGTCCTTGTTCCGAAAGCCCACAATGGAGTGAACCTCCGTCCCCTGCTGGTGGAGCTTCTTCGCCACGGGATAGGCGATGGCGCAGCCCACGCCGCCGCCGATAACGGCCACCTTTTTCAGACCCTCCGTCTCCGAGGGCCGGCCCAAAGGTCCCACAAAGTCCTGAAGGCAGTCGCCTTCCTCCAGGTGGTTCAGCTTTTCTGTGGTGGCTCCCACAATCTGGAAAATAATGGTCACGGTGCCGCGCTCCCGGTCAAAGTCCGCCACGGTCAGGGGGATGCGCTCTCCCTTCTCGTCCACCCGCAGGATGATAAACTGCCCCGGCTCCGCTTTTTTTGCGATGAGGGGGGCTTCAATGTCCATCCGGGTGACGGTGGGGTTAAGCACCTGCTTTTTCACAATACGATACATAGCACTAACTCCTTTGCGGCAGAGGGCGCTTCAAAAGGCAGCTTAAAGGCGCGCCTCCTGCATACTGATGTCTATTATAGAGGAAAAACCCGGGTATTTCAACAGCTTTCTGCATTTCCGCTGGTTCCAATTTGCATAGACCTTGTTACCCTGTGGTTTATAGAGACGGAATAAACCGACTCCGGGACTTACAGTTTGCCCAAAACCCGGCCCTGACACTCCAGCCGGTCATAGGGGCCAATGGGGATGGGGGCGTATTTGGGGTTGAGAGACAGCAGCTGCCGGTGTCCCAGCTGCTTGATGTACCCCTCGCCATTGAGAGCGAAAATGCCGATTTCCCCTTCCCGCAGGTCCTGGCCCTCCATCCGCTGGACAAACACAATATCCCCGTCCTTATAGGCCGGCTCCATGCTGTCGCCGTTGACCCGCAGGCAGCAGTGGGCGTTTTCCGGCACCCGCTCCGAGGGGATTTCCAGCTTGGTGGTGTAATAGGTGTCGCCCAGGGGCTCGCCGGTGCCGGCGGAAACCGCCAGGTCATAGCAGGAGATGTAGGTGATCCAGCCCTTCTGCTCTCGCTCGGTGACGTGGGTCATCCGGCTGTATTCCGCTTCCAGCACCGCGTCCACCGCCTGCTTTCCATAATCGTCCAAGGCCCGGCGCTTCTGCAAAAAAGTCATTTCAGGAAAATCCACCTGAAAGCCCGCTGTTTTGCCATAGTCCGGGTCCCGCAGCTCTTCCCGCAGAAAAAAGTCGGTGGTGGTGCCGAAAAATTCCGCCAGCTTTCCCGCTGTGGAGAGCTTCAGCCCCTCATACCCCCGCTTGTACCAGTTGTCTATGGTGTTGTAGGGAATGCCCGCCTTCCGGGAGAGCGCCCGGCGGTTTAAGTGGTCCCGCTCCATCAGGAGGTCCAGCTTTTCCAGAAATGTCATGGGTTCACCTGCTTTCTTGTCCCTAGAATACCTCACAAGCGGAGAAAAGTCAAGAGAAAATTACTCATAAGAGTATAAATCCTCTTGACAAACACTCAAAAGAGTAATAAACTGGAGATAGAGAACTCACATGAGGAAACTTTTCGGGGTTCTCTGCATTTACTTTTGGGAAGGAGAGGGCAGCTTGTGAACTATCAGCAAATGGCGCGTGAATATTTGGAGGAAGTGGCCCGTCTGGACAGGCGGCTGGAGCAGCTCCGGCGGGAGAACCGCCGCCACCGGGAGCCGAACCTGTGGGTGCGCATCGGGACCTTGATGGAGATCCGGGACGACCTGCGGGTGACGGCCCATGTGCTCCAGCGCCGGGCGGCAAGGGCCTGACACAGTATGACGCGGCGCGAATTTGAGCAGGCTGCCAGCCTGCGGGAAGAGCTGGCGGTGCTGAAATCGGGAAGAAACCAAAATCCTCGGACGGAGGACCTGGAGAGGCTTTTAAAGGAGGCGGAGTCCCTGCCGGGCCGGCTTCCGGACCCCAAGGCCAGAATTATCGCTCAAAAGGTGCTGGAGCACGGGGCGCCCATCCCCTGGAAACAGATTGTGGCAGAGCTGGGCTACCGCTGGACGGTGGGCAAGGCCCGCTACGCCTACGCCCGGGTGTGCGCCCTCTGCTTTGAGAGAAAGGAGAAATGACAATGAAGGTGTTGTGTCCGTATCCCGCCACCTGTGTTTATGCGGAGGGGGAAGCCGGGGAATTCCGCTGCCGGCGGGGAAGCTGTCCCTTCCGCATCCATTTGCGAAGGATGGTGGCAGGGGAGATTCAGCGGCTATCTCGAAAGGGGAGGCTGACTCCGGCCCAAAGCCGGGAACTGGAGGCTTTCAAGGGGGAATACGCCCGGCTGCTGAGGGGGGGTGGCAGTTATGGCCAACAGACGGCGTCCCCGCAGTCTCCGGGGAATGGAGCAGGCGGTTGACGGGTATCTGGCGGACTGTGAGCGGCAGGAGCGTCTGCCCACGGTGACAGGGCTGGCCCTGGCTCTGGGCTTTTCCAGCCGCGGGGAGATGGAGCGCTTTGGAACCCAGGAGGAAGAGCGGTTCCGTCCCCTGCTGGACTGGGCCTGTTCCCGCATTGAGGAGGAGACCCTGCAGGCCGCCTGCCGGAAGGAGACGGCGGCGGGAGCCAGATTTATCCTGCAAGCCAGCTTTGGCTATGGGGAAAAGTCCCCCAGAGATCTGGGCCCCATCACCGTCCAGGTGGAAGGGGAGGAGGTCTAGCGTGCGGATTACCATTCCCAAAAGCGCCTTTAACCCGGTGTTTGTTCCCTATTTGACAGACAGCACCCACCGCTACCTAATCCTATACGGCGGAGCAGGCAGCGGGAAAAGCGTGTTCGCTGTTCAGCGGTTCTTGTACCGTCTGCTGACGCTGCCCCTGTGCAATATCCTGGTGGTGCGGGCGGTGGCGGCTACCAACCGGGATTCCACCTATGCGTTGTTCCGGCAGGTGATTTCCCGCTGGGGCTTGTCGGAGCTGTTTTCCTGCAAGGATTCCGATTTGCGGATTTCCTGCGCCAATGGCAACAGCGTGATTTTCAAGGGCCTGGATGACACGGAAAAACTGAAATCCATCACCTTCCCCAAAGGGGAGCTTACCGATATATGGATCGAAGAAGCGTCCGAGGTGCAGGAGGAGGACTTCAACCAGCTGGACGTGCGTCTCCGCGGCAAGGGAACCCACAAGCAGATTGTGCTCACCTTCAACCCGGTGTCCGTGCTGCACTGGCTGAAGCTCCGTTTTTTTGACAGGAAGGACCCACGGGCGGTGGTGCTGAAGTCCACCTATAAGGACAACAACTTTCTGGACGAGGACTACAAGGCCACGCTGGAAGGCTATAAAGAGACAGACCCCTACTATTATTCCGTGTACTGTCTGGGAGAGTGGGGCGTGCTGGGGCAGACCATTTTCGACGCTCAGAAGGTTTCCCAGCGGCTGCAAGAGATAGAGGCCCCGATCAAGCGGGGAGAGTTTGTGTTTGACACCTGGTACAGCTTTGACGCCAATGAGGTGCTGATTGACGACAGCTCCATCCGCTGGGTGGAGTCGGAATCCGGCCCCGTTCAGATTTACCAGGAACCAAAGGAAGAGCGCTCCTATGTGATCGGCGCGGACACCGCAGGGGAAGGCTCGGACTTCAACGTGGGACAGGTGATCGACCATCTTACCGGAGAGCAGGTCTGTACCATCCGAGGACAGATGGACGAGGACCTGTTCGCCAAGCAGCTGTATTGCTTGGGAAAGCGCTACAACACGGCTCTGGTGAGCATCGAGGCCAACTTTTCCAGCTATCCCATCCGGGAGCTGGAGCGGCTGCGCTACCCCAAGCAGTATGTGCGTCAGGCGGAGGACAGCTTTACCCACCGGATCCGGCAGAGCTATGGCTTCAAGACCAGCAGCGTCACCAGACCTTTGGTGATTGCCGGGCTGGTGGAGGTGGTGCGGGAGCATCCGGAGTGGCTCAACGACCGGGACACCTTAAACGAAATGCTCACCTTTGTCCGCAACGAGAACGGCAGGCCGGAGGCCCAGGAAGGCGCTCATGATGACTGCGTGATGAGTCTGGCGATTGCCTATTATGTGAAAAGCCGGACGGAGGCTCCCCAAGGGTTGGGAGGAGCGTCGCCCTTTATTTCCATTGAAAGGGGGGAAACATCGTGGACGAATGGACGGTGGTGACAAGCCTTTCCGTGCTGGCGGCGCTGACCGCGGCGGTGGCAGGTCCCATAGTCAAGCTCAACGGGACCATCTCCCGGCTTTCCGCCATTTTGGAGCAGGTTCTCCGCCGGCTGGACAAGCTGGAGGGAGAGGACCAGCGTTTGCAGGCCAGAGGAGAGGAGATCCAGCGGCAGCTTGGGGGACGCATCGATCAGCAGGACAGGCGGCTTGGCCGGTGTGAAAGCCGGCTGGCCCTTTTGGAGCAAAAACAAGGAGGAGACTATGGAGCAAATCAATTGGAAGGTGCGCCTTAAAAACCCCATGTTTTGGGCGCAGATGGCAGCGGCCTTGATAGCCCCCATTCTGGTGGGACTGGGGATTCAGTGGGAGGAGCTTACCACCTGGGCGGCTCTGTGGGACGCCCTGGCAAGGGCGGTTTCCAACCCGGTGATTGTGGTAGCGGTGATCGCCTCCCTGTGGAGCGCCGTCACCGATCCCACCACGGCGGGACTGGGAGACAGCCGGCAGGCCCTGACCTACACCCAGCCCAAGCCCAAGGGCCAGTAAGCTTTTGACTGGCCAAGAGGGGGCCAAACAGAAAAAGGACATGGGAACCTCCCATGTCCTTTTTTGCTTTTTGGGAAAATGGATTACAGCGGCAGATAGCCCACCTTTTTCATCACTTTTTGCAGGGTCTTTCGGGCGATGCGCTCCGCCTTGGGGGCGTTGTCCTTGTAGCACTGCTCCAGATAGGCCTTGTCTCCGGCCAGCTGCTTGAACCGTTCCTGAATGGGCCGCAGCTCCTGGATAATCACCTCCGCCACGGCGGGCTTGAAATCGCCGTAGCCCTTGCCCGCGAACTCCGCCTCAATCTCCACCATCGTCCTGCCGGTGATGGTGGAGTAAATGGCCATCAGGTTGCTGACGCCGGGCTTGTTCTCCGGGTCATAGCGGACCAGGGCCTCGCTGTCGGTGACAGCCCGCTTCAGCTTCCGCAGGATGGTGTCCGGGTCGTCCAGCACGGTGATGAAGGCGTTTACGTTCTCGTCGGACTTGGACATCTTTTTGGCGGGGTCCTGAAGGGACATAATCCGGGCGCCGTGCTTGGGGATGATGGGTTCCGGCACGGTGAAGGTGGGACTGTACAGACCGTTAAACCTCTCGGCGATGTTCCGGGTCAGCTCCAAATGCTGCTTCTGGTCAGCGCCCACGGGGACGTAGTCCGCCTGGTAGAGCAGAATGTCCGCGGCCATCAGACAGGGATAGGTGAACAGGCCCGCGTTGATGTTGTCGGCGTGCTTTTGGGATTTATCCTTAAACTGGGTCATGCGGGAAAGCTCCCCAAACTGAGTGTAGCAGTTTAAAATCCAGGCCAGCTGGGAGTGCTCTGGCACCTGGCTCTGGATGAAGAAAACGCTCTTCTCCAGGTCAATGCCCATAGCCAGCAGCATGGCATAGCCGTCCAGCACGTTTTTCCGCAGGGCGGCAGGCTCCTGCCGGACGGTGATGGCGTGGAGGTCCGCCAGACCGTAGACGCATTCGTACTCGTCTTGCAGGCCCACAAAATTCTTCAGGGCTCCCAGATAGTTGCCCAGGGTAAAGGTGCCCGTGGGCTGAATCAGGCTGAGAACCCGCTTTTTCTGTTGTGCTTCCATGTGTCTCTCTCCTTACTTGGTCATTTCCTCATAGGTCTGGGCCAGCAGGCGGATGCCCTCGGTCAGCTGCTCGTCGGTGGGGGTGGAGAAGTTGATCCGGAAGGACTGGCAAGGCTCGCTTTCGTCGGTGAGGAACGCGGTGCCCGGCACCACGCACACCTTGTGCTCTGTGGCCTTCTTGACAAACTCCAGCATGTCCACGCCGCCGGGCAGGGTACACCAGGCGAACAGGCCGCCCTCAAAGCGGCTCCAGGTGATGCCCAGGGGCTTGAAGTACCGCTCCATGGCCTCCAGCAGAATGCCGCTCTTCCGGCGGTAAATAGAGCGCAGCCGGTCCAGGTGGGCCTCATAGTCATACTCGGTCATAATCCGATGGCAGACAATCTGCGCCCACATGTTGGAGTGAACGTCCTCGCCCTGCTTGCACACCACCATCTTTTGCAGCACCGCCTTGGGGCCGATGGCGTAGCCCACCCGCATGCCGGGGGAGATCACCTTGGAGAAGGACCCGGCGTAGACCACCACGCCCTCGGTATCTAAGGACTTGATGGAGGGAACGTCCTCCCCGGCAAAGCGCAGGTCGCCGTAGGGATTGTCCTCCAGCACAATGACGCCGTGATTCCGGCACAGCTCGTAAACCTTCTTCCGTTTCTCCAGGCTCATGGTGATGCCGGAGGGGTTCTGGAAGTTGGGGATGGTGTACAGGTATTTCACATTTTTCTCGGTGTTCAGGGCCTCCTCCAGCTTTTGGGTGTCAATGCCGTCCTCCTCCATGGGGATGCCCACCAGCTTGGCCCGGTAGGACCGAAAGGTGTTCAAGGACCCGATAAAGCTGGGGGCCTCGCACAGCACGGTGTCCCCCTCGTTGAGCAGAGTCTTGGTCAGCAGGTCCATCACCTGCTGGGCGCCGCTGGTAATCAGGATGTCGTCGTCCTCACCGCCCACATGGTGCTTTTCCTTCATGTAGGAGAGCAGGTGCTCCCGCAGGGGGGCATAGCCCTCTGTGACGCCGTACTGCAAGGCCTCGATGGGGGTGTTTTCCAGCAGGTCCTGGGAGATGGCCCGCACCGCGTCATAGGGGAAGGCGTCCGGGGCGGGGTTGCCCGCGGACAGGGGGATCACGCTGGGATCGGAGGAGTTCTTCAAAATCTCCCGGATCGCGGAAGGCTTCAAACTTTGTACGCGCTCTGAAAACTGATATTCCATGTTTAGCTCCACTCGCTTTCAAATAATTTGCGGCAATAAAAAAGCCCTGCCCCGCCTTGCTTTCAAGGACCAGGGACAGGACGAGCCTGCGGTGCCACCCACATTGGCAAGGGACGCACCCTTGCCCGCTTTTGTTCCTTAACGCGGAAAACGTCGGGCCATACTGTCCCCACAGCCGGTGGGGAGTTCCTGCCCGCCCTCCCGGGCCCAAACGAGCTGCCGCCCCCGCCGCCTTTCCACCAGCCGCGGCTCTCTGAAAGGGGGTGGTTTCCAGCCTGTATTCCCGGTCACAGGTTTCTCTGTATGTGCTTCATTATACTCCCCGGGAGGGAAAATGTCAAACGGAAAAGAAACAGGATGAAGTTACCATAATTTGTTGCCATAACTTTTTTGCGGGCCGCTTCGCCACCAGACCGTGGGAACTTCCCGCAAAGGGTGCAAACAGGAGAAATATCCAGCAAAACGACAGGAATGCTCCTCCTCAAAGTGACAGGATATTTTTTGGACAAAGGGTATAATCCACTCACAAACCGTAAAAACGGTTTCCATAATTTTATTTTGAGGCGGTGTTTTTGGTGGAAGAGACAAGAGTCCGGCGGTTTTGGGCGCAGGTGAGAGAGGCCTTTTCCTCTCCCTACGCGCGCAAGGCCATCATTCAGGTTGCAAGCTTTTTGGGCGGGCTGCTGTGTTCCCGGGGACTAGTGTTCGGCAAGTTTGCCCCCTTTGGGGTGGCGGTGGCGGCCAGCGTCCCCCGGGAGGGGCTGTGGGCGGCAGCTTTGGGGGCCTTTTTCGGCTATTTGCTGCCCTCGCCCGCATACCTTCCCATCCGCTACGAGGCGGCGCTGCTGGCGGTGACAGCCATTCGCTGGTCCCTGTCGGAGCTGAAGGCGGTCAACTCCCATGCACTATTCGCGCCGGTGGCGGCGTTTTTGCCCCTGCTGCTCACCGGGGCAACGATGGTATTTCTCAACGGCTCCCTGACCTATACCGCCGCCCAGTATGTGGCGGAGTCCTTTCTGGCGGCGGGGTGCGCCTATTTTCTCCGCCGGGCGGGGAACCTGCTTCTGGGCCTTACCGGGGACGGCAAAGCCCGGTCCAGCCGGGTGTATGACAACAGCGACGTGGCCGCTCTCACCGTGTCGGCGGGGCTGGTGGTGCTGTCCTTTTCCCAGCTGACCTTTGGCGGCGTGTCCCTGGGGAGAATCCTCATGGTGCTGCTGGTGCTGTACTGCGCCCGGATGGGAGGCGTCAGCGGCGGCACGGTGGCCGGCGTTGCCGCCGGGGTGATCCAGGGCCTTTCCACGGCGGGACTCTCCTACCTTTCCGGGGCCTATGGCCTGGGCGGGCTGATGGCCGGGGTGTTTTCGCCCATGGGGAAGGTGGCCGCCGCTGTGGCCTTTATCCTCTCCCACGGGGTGGCCTCCATGCAGGTAGGGGCCGGCTCCCAGGAGTACATTCTGCGGGGCGCCATCGAGGTGGGCGCCGCCACCATCCTTTACATGGCCCTTCCCAAAAGCCAGCGGGTGGCAAGGCTCTTTGGCGCCGGGAGAGACACCCTCAGCGGCGGAGCGCTGCGGGGCAATATCGTCCTGCGGCTGCGTCACGCGGCGGAGGCTCTTTCTCAGGTCCACACCTCCGTGGAGGAAATCTCCCGCAAGCTGTCGGCAGTGTGCGCGCCCAGCCTGCAAGGGGTGTACGACCGGTCGGTGGAGACAGTCTGCGCCGGGTGCAGCGCCCGGTCCGCCTGCTGGCGCAAGCACAAGGAGGAAACCCTGGCCAATTTCCGGCAGCTCACCAGGGAGCTGAAGGCCAAGGGCCGGGTGGATACCCTGGACTTTACCAAGGAGTTTTCCCAGCGGTGCGGCCGGGCCGGAGAGCTGCGGGACGAGATCAACAAGAATTACGGCCGGTATCTGATTAAGGAGGCCGCGGAGCTGCGGGCCGCCCAGATCCGGGAGGTGGTGGAGGAGCACTTCCAGACCACCGCGGACATCCTGGAGGAAATGGCCGGGGAGTTTTCCCAGTATCAAAGCTTTGACGAGGAGTCCGCCGCCCGAGTGAAGGAAATCCTGCTGGAAAACGGCATCGAACCTCTGGAGGTCTGCTGCCGCCTGGACCGGTTTGGCCGGATGACCATCGAGGCGGAAATCTCCCGGCAGCGGCAAAAGCGGGTGAACCGGGCGGTGTTCACCCGAGAGGTCAGCGCGGCCTGCGGGCGGGTGTTCTCGCCGCCCTGCGTCAGCGATGGGGGAGAGACCTGCCGCCTGCAAATGTGCCAGCGGCCCGCCTACGACGTGGGCCGGGGCTTCTCCCAGTACAGCGCCAAAAACGGGGCCTTCTGCGGGGACAGCGCCTGCGTCTTTTACGATGGCTGCGGCCGGCTGGTGGCGGTGCTCAGCGACGGTATGGGTACTGGAGGCCGGGCCGCTGTGGACGGCGCCATGACCTGCGCGATGGCGGAAAGTCTGCTGAAGGCGGGCATTGGCTTTGACTCCATGCTGCAAACGGTGAACTCCGCCCTCATCGCCAAAAGCGGCGACGAGTCCCTGGCTACCCTGGACATTGCCTGCATCGACCTGTTCACAGGCCAGGGGGAGTTTCACAAGGCGGGGGCGGCCTGCACGGTGCTGCGCCGGGGCCGGAAGGTAGAGCTGGTGGAGGCCTCCAGCGTGCCGGTGGGGATTATGCCCCAGGTGACCTTTGCCAGCTGCCGCCGGGAGCTTTCCCCCGGGGACGTGGCGGTGCTGGTGTCCGACGGCGTGACAGCCTGCGGCCAGGAGTGGCTGGAGGACCTGGTGCTTCACTGGGACGAGGAGGAAAACCCCAACCTGCTGGCCCAGCGCGTCACCGACGAGGCCAGAAAGCGCCGCAGCGACGGCCACGAGGACGACATCACCGCCCTGGTGCTGGTGCTGAAGTAGGAAAAAAGGAAACGGAGAGGTTCTCACGCCTCTCCGTTTTTTTGGAAAAAATCCTCCATTTGTTTGTTGTAAAGCCTTGCCAGAACGTACAGGTCCACCACGCTGGGAGTGGTTTTGCCGGTTTCGTAATAGGTGTAGGTGGCCCGGTTCATCCCCAGCAGCTGAGAAAGCTCCTCCTGGGAAAAGCCTGCTGCTGTGCGGAATTTCCGAAGGTTTTTTTGCAGCGCCTCTCGCAGCTCCTCCGTGTGGAGAGAGTCCATGGAAATCGCAGTCATGCTGTCACCCCCTTTTCTATTGTACTTAAACAATACCATAAAAGCATCTATTGTGCAACGTTAATGCATTACAAAAATATAATGCATACTTTGCTGTGTTTCTGCATTACCATAAAAGTAACACAAAAACGAAACGCAATGTGGTGAGCAAATGAGAGAATTTCGGATACCCAAAAAAGTTCCAAAGATTCCTACTTCAACAAATAAATCGATCCGTTTTCCCAACACAATGATCGAGCAGGTGGAAGAAGCAATCCGTGGTACGGACTGCACATTCTCGGCTTTTGTTGTGGAATCCGTTAGAATGTCATTGCAGGATTTGGCGGAGCAAAAGGAAAAACAGCAGCAAAAAGAAAGCCAAAACGAAACAGACCCCCGGTAATTTTCCGGGGGTCTTGTTCGTTTTTGCGGGTATATGCATGGTTTTGTTTCAGCTGGTCACAGCCTTGCTCCGCCCTCGCAAAAAGCGGGAAGGCGGCGCGAGAGCACAGGCGCCGCGCTATTTGTCGATATATTCCCGCACATAAAAGTCCGCGCCGATTTTTTCGCACAGACGCCGGCACTCGTCAATCTCGTCCTTGGGCATGGTGCTTACCACCGTCATCCGCACATGGGGCACGTTCAGCACCGCCGCCGCCGTAAACCGCATAATCGCCGGGAACGCCTCCAGCCCGTACTGGCTGTGGCAGATGGCGTCATACTTTTCCGGCGTGCTGGCGTTCAGGCTGACGGAAACCGCGTCCACCCGGCCGTCCAGCTCCAGGGCGGCGCTGCGCCCGGTAATCAGGTCCGCCAGGCCGTTGGTGTTGATCCGGATAAAGTGGGACCCGCTCTCCTTAATCCTGTCGCACAGCCACATCATGTCGTCCCACCGGCAGGCAGGCTCGCCATAGCCGCAGAAAACCACCTCGTTGTAGCGGTTCAGGTCGTGATTTTGCAGCTCCTGCCAAAGCTCCTCCTTGGTGGGTTCCCCGCCGTGATACCACAGGTTGTCGGCGTACAGGCTGCCGTCGCTGTTGTTCCGCAGGCAGAAGTCGCAGCTGTTGCAGCACTGGTTTGTCATGTTGACGTACAGGTTTTTTTCATATTCATAAGTGATGGCCGCGCCATACTTGTTCTGTTCCATTGTCTTGTCAGATTCCTTTCTCAAAATATCCGGCGGCTTTCAGTCAATTCCAAACAGCCTGCGGGTGTTTTCCGCGGTGATGTCCAGCACCTCCTGGGGGTCCATTCCCCGCAGCCCGCCGATTTTCTCCGCCACACAGGCGATCAGGGAAGAGTCGTTCCGCTTGCCCCGATAGGGTACAGGGGCCATATAGGGGGCGTCAGTTTCCAGCACCAGCCGCTCCAGGGGAATGTTCTGGGCCACCTCCACCGCGTGCCGGGCGTTTTTAAAGGTGACCACCCCGCCCAGACCAATGTACATGCCCAGACCCAAAATTTCCCGGGCGGTTTCCCAGCTGCCGGAGAAGCAATGCACCACCCCGGCTGGCCGGTACTTTTTGAGAAATTCCAGGGTGTCGGCGTGGGCCTCCCGGTCGTGAACCACCACTGGCAGAGCCAGCTCCTTGGCCAGCCTCAGCTGGGCCTCAAAAACCTCCCGCTGCCGGTCCTTGGGGCATTCGTCCAGCCAGTGATAGTCCAGGCCAATCTCGCCCACCGCCGCCATTTTCGGCTCTTCCAAAAAACGGCGGACCTGCTCCAGCCAGTCCTCCGGCAAGTCTCGGGCGTCCTCCGGGTGGACTCCCGCGGCGCCCCAGATAAAGTCGTACCGCCGGGTCAGCTCCAGTGTGGTTTGGCAGCTCTCCAGATTCGCGGCCATGTTCACAATGCCCGCCACGCCCTTTTCCGGCAGGGTCCAGCCCAGCAGCTGTTCCCGGTCGCTGTCAAACTGGGCGTCGTCGTAGTGGGCATGGGAGTCGAAAATATGGTTCCACCGCGGTGGGGCGGCGTGCAGTTCCAGTTGTTCCGTCATGGCCTTAACAGAGCTTGGCCCCGGCGGGAATGCTGTCGTCCACCATCATCAGGTGGAGCACCTCCTCGCCCTTTTCCGTGTGCACCGCGGAGAGCAGCATGCCGCAGCTCTCCAGGCCCATCATCTTTCGGGGGGGCAGGTTCACAATGGCCACCAGGGTTTTGCCCACCAGGTCCTCCGGCTCGTACCACTTGTGAATGCCGGAAAGGATCTGCCGGTCCACGCCGGTGCCGTCGTCCAGGGTAAAGCGCAGCAGCTTCTGGCTCTTCTTCACCGCCTCGCAGGCCTTCACCTTCACCGCCCGGAAATCGCACTTGCAGAAGGTGTCAAAGTCCACCTGCTCCGTCAGCTGAGGCTCCACCTCAATCTCCGGCTTGGGCTGGCGCTCCTCCTCCATCGCGGTGACCTTGTCCATCACCTCGTCCACGTCCAGCCGGGCAAAGAGGATTTCCGGCTTGTCCGTCACCCTGCTCCCGCTGGGATACAGGCCGGTCTTGTCCAGATCCTCCCAATCCCGGGCCTGGGCGTTCAGCTGGGCCAGGATCTTCTCAGCTGTCTCCGGCATAAAGGCCCCCAGCAGGCTGGCGCCCAGGGTGATGCAGTCCACCAGGTTGTAGAGCACCTGGGCCAGCCGGGGCTTCTTGTCCTCGTCCTTGGCCAAGGCCCAGGGCATGGTCTCGTCAATATATTTGTTGCACCGCTTGAACAGCGCGAAGATCTCCGTAATGGCGTCGGCCACCCGCAGGCTGGCCATCTTTTCATCCACCCTGTCCCGGCAGGCGGCGGCCACAGCCTTCAGGTCCTGGTCCACGGCCTCGGAGGCGCCGGTGTTGGTCACAGAGCCGTCAAAATACTTGTTGCTCATGGAGATGGTCCGGTTCACCAGGTTACCCAGCACGTTGGCCAGGTCGGAGTTGGTCCGCTCGCACACCAGCTCCCAGGTCAGGTTGCCGTCGTTGTCATAGGGCATCTCGTGGAGCAGGAAGTACCGCACCGCGTCCACGCCAAACATGTTCACCAGGTCGTCGGCATAGATGATGTTCCCCTTGGATTTGCTCATCTTGCCCCCGTTCATCAGCAGCCAGGGGTGGCCGAACACCTGCTTGGGCAGGGGCAGGTCCAGGGCCATCAGGAAGATGGGCCAGTAGATGGTGTGGAACCGGATGATGTCCTTGCCGATCAGGTGCAGGTCCGCGGGCCACAGCTTCTGAAACTGCTCCTCACTCTCCCCGCCGCAGTGGTAGCCAATGCCGGTGATATAGTTGGTCAGCGCGTCCAGCCAGACGTACACCACATGCTTGGGGTCAAACTCCACCGGGATGCCCCACTTGAAGCTGGTGCGGGAGACGCACAGGTCCTGGAGGCCCGGCAGCAGGAAGTTGTTCATCATCTCGTTTTTCCGTGCCACGGGCTGGATGAACTCAGGATGCTGGTTGATATACTCAATCAGCCGGGGGGCGTACTTGCTCATCTTGAAGAAGTAGGCCTCCTCCTTGGCGGGGTGAACCTCCCGGCCGCAGTCGGGACACTTGCCGTCCACCAGCTGGCTCTCGGTCCAGAAACTCTCGCAGGGGGTGCAGTACAGGCCCTCATAGGCGCCCTTGTAGATGTCTCCCTTGTCGTAGAGGTACTTGAAGATCTTCTGCACCTCTTTCTCGTGGTACTCGTCGGTGGTGCGGATGAAGTGGTCGTAGGAAACGTTCATCAGGTCGAACTGCTCCTTGATGATGGCCGCCACCTTGTCCACAAACTCCTTGGGGGTCAGGCCCTCGGCCTCGGCTTTCAGTTCGTTTTTCTGGCCGTGCTCGTCGGTGCCGGTCTGAAAGAACACGTCGTAGCCCTCCATGCGCTTAAAGCGGGCAATGGCGTCCGCCAGCACAATCTCGTACACGTTGCCGATGTGGGGCTTGCCGGACGTGTAGGCAATGGCTGTTGTCAGATAATACTTACCCTTGTTGCTCATTCTAATTTACCCTCCATGCCGCCGGGGCGGCGAAAATTCATTGAACCAAAACGAACGCTCTCTTACCGGAACAGCAGCACAGAGAACACCGTGGCCACCATCAGCACGGCCAGCACCGCCGCCGTAATGCGGACGAACAGCATCCGCCTCTTTGGGTTATAGCCCTTCATGAAATCCCGCCCTTCCTTCCGGCCGGCCTACCCAAATGCCGATAATTACTACTTAGTTTACCATTTTCCATCCCTTTTGTAAATCCCTTGTTTTTCCAGGGAAAAGGGCCGCCGGTTTCCCAGCGGCCCTCTCTGCCTTCTCTCTACTTAAAAATCTATGTTCCCCTTTATTTTCGCCGCGCGGATGCCCGGCGCGCTTAGCGGTCCCAAAATCGGGAAAGATCCCCCAAAGGCAGGCACACAAGCCGCCGCTGAGAGTCCAGGTCGCGCCAGACGCGCCCGGCCATCCACAGCTGGCCGTCCGTGCCGAAGATTCCGTCCAGCTCTACTCCATGTATCCTGAAACTTACTGGTCCGTTGCGGGGAAAAATCCATCGGCCTCCATGCGCTGGGCAAAGTCCTCGCCCAGCATCCAATGCAACAGTTTGCGGGTGGGAGTGTCTTCCGGGGTGTCCTTTCGCAGTACCACATAGTAGCCGTCCACCAGAGGATACTCCCCATTGAGCAAGGTTTCATCCGTGGGAGCCACACCTTCATAGGAGAGCGTTTTTAAATCCTCCCGCAAACCGTCCCCGTCGGCGTGTCCCTGAAGGTAGGCGTACAGGGTGTAACCCAAGGCGTAGCAATCCTTATTCGGCCCATGTACATGATAGTAAGCGGTATCGCGCAGCATGCCCGGCATGGTGGTTTCCAGCAGGTTGTTGTAGATGTCCGGGTGGATGGCCTGGCCTTTCAGCACCATGTTGTCCAGCTGGGACTGGCTGCCGCTGTCGCTGTTGCGGCACAGGGGCACCAGCTCCTTGTCCGGCCCGCCCAGCTCTTTCCAGTTCTTGATGCCATATTGAGTGTAAATCTCCCGCACCTGGTCCCCGGTGATGTCCTCTGTGGGGTTTTCCGCCGGGGTGATGAACACCAGGGCCTCCAAAGCGATTTTGTGGGTTTCCAGTTCCACACCGGCGGCCTGGGCCAAGTCCAACACCTCCTGGGAGGGAGAGGGCGTCAAAATGAGATCCACTTCGCCGCCAATGAGCTTCTTGTAGGAAGGCACCGTTTTGGATGCTTGGTGGGGGTACAAGGAATCGTCCCAAGTGTCAAACATGGCTTCATAAGCGCTCTGTACCAGCGCCAGCGTGGAGGTGGAGCCGTCCACCTTGGGATATTCCCCTTCCCCAATGCCAAGGGACTTGGAAAGCTGGCTGGGCCTGGCGTACTCCCACACCTCGTTTTTCGCGAGAGTGGGAGCGGCGTTTTTCAGCAGCTGGGCCACTTCCGCCCGGGTGGCGGGAGCTGCGGGGTTTAAGTTCCCCTTATCGTCCCCCGCCAGGATGTTGTGGGACACCGCCCAGTTCAGGGCGTCGCACGCCCAATCGGAGGAGTCCTTATAATCTGGAAATTTCTCAGCCGCTTGGGCAAAGGTCACGTCATTGCCGGTGGCCTGGGCGTAGCGGTAGAGCATCTGGGCCATCTGCTCCCGGGTGACCGCCTGGCTGGGGGAAAACTTCCCGTCCCCCGTTCCAGTGGCCAGTCCCTTCCAATAGGCCCAGTAGGTGGGAGTTTTGTACCACTTGCCAGGATCCACATCGCCAAACCCCAGGAAATGGCCGAAATCATCCGGCAGCTCCGGCTGGCCTGCCAGGTTGTAGAGAATCTGGGCAAACGTGGCCCGGTCCAAGGCGGCCTGGGGAGCGAACTGGTTGTTTCCCACGCCGTTCATCCAATCCCTTTCCCGGACGTACTCCACGGCTGGGGCGTACCAGGCGTCCTTATTTACGTCGGTGAAAGGAGACGCCGCCCCCGCGGGCAGGGCGCACCCCGCCAGAAGCAGCGCTCCCAGCAGCAGGCTGACAACCCGTTTCAAGATCTTCTTTTTCATACGTTCCTTACCTCCTTCTTTTTAAAAAGCGGTTTCCCGCCATCCCATTTCACCTATAAGAATACCAGATTTCACAAATAGTTGCACCCTGCTTCTAAAAAACTTGCTGAATATTTCTTCTTATTTTTATGAATTTTGTGGAATGTTCTGGCTCGCCTAAGCGGTTTGACATTTTCACTTCCCTGTACTACACTGTATCCGTCTGTTGATTTTTAAGAAAAGGGCGTGATCCCAGTGATTTACAAAGAAATGAGCTGTCTTGCCATCCACGATATTTCCGGGGTGGGCAAGTGTTCCTTAACCGTGGCCCTGCCGGTGCTCTCCTGCTGCGGGGTGGAAACCAGCGTGATGCCCACCGCTGTGCTCTCCACCCACACCGGCGGTTTTGAAGGCTACACCTACCGGGACCTGACCGGCGACCTGCTGCCCATGGCGGAGCATTGGAGAAAGGTGGGCTGCCGGTTCCAGTCCCTGTACAGCGGCTTTCTGGGCAGCGCCGGGCAAATCGGGCTGGTGGAGCAGATCTTCGACTGGTTCCGGGAGGAAAACACCCTGGTCATGGTGGACCCGGTGATGGGGGATGGGGGCAAGCTCTACCGCACCTACACCCCCGAAATGGCCGACGGCATGGCCCGGCTGTGCCGGAAGGCGGACATTGTGGTGCCGAATATGACCGAAGCCTGCCACCTGCTGGGCCGTCCCTACAATCCGGGGCCGTACACCCGGGAGGAGATCCGGGAGATTATGCGGGAGCTGTGCGCGATGGGTCCCAGCATGGCGGTGCTCACCGGTGTGTGGCTGCACGAGGGCACCCTGGGTACGGCCTGCTACGACGCCGGAACCGGCGGGGCAGAGCTGTTCCTCACCGACCGGATCGAGGGCTTTTATCACGGCACGGGAGATCTGTTCGCCTCGGCCCTGCTGGGGGGGCTGCTGAACGGGGCATCTCTGCGGGACGCCTGCGACACCGCCACGGAATTTACCTGGCGCACCATCGAGACCACTTTTGAAAAAAGCCCCGACCATCGCTTTGGCCCCAAATTTGAGTGCCACCTGCCCTGGCTGGCGGAAAAAATGGAAACCTGTCGAAAGATGGTTGCAAATTGAGGAGAATTCCTGTAAAATAAGAAAAGCTGCTTTCCTGATTTAAAGCGATGGAACCGCTGGAAAGCCGCAGCACATTACACCGGCGGAATTTCCTCTGCCGGGAAGGAAGGTTTACAAGCCGATGGAACCAAGGTTTTTTCAAAAAGACATCGAAACCATGAAGCGGGCGGACATTCAGGCCCTGCAGCTGGAGCGGCTGCGCTGGATGGTGGACTACTGCTACAACAACGTTCCCTTCTATCACGAGCGGCTGGGCGTGGCGGGCATCACCAGCGGCGACAGGATCAAGACCTTGTCCGACATTCAGTACATTCCCTTTACCACCAAGGATGACATCCGGGACAACTATCCCTTTGGCATGCTGGCTGTACCCATGCGGGACATCGTCCGCATCCACGCCTCCTCCGGCACCACAGGCAAGCCCACGGTGGGGGCCTATACCAGAGAGGACATTGAAAACTGGTCCGATTTTGTGGCCCGCATTGTCACGGCCTCCGGCGTCACCAGCGATGATATTATCCAGATCTCCTTTGGCTACGGCCTGTTTACCGGGGCCTTGGGCCTGCACTTCGGTCTGGAGAAGGTGGGGGCCACTGTCATTCCCGCCTCCTCGGGCAATTCGGAGAAGCAGCTGATGATGATGCGGGACTTCGGCGTCACCGGCCTGGTGGCCACCCCCAGCTACGCCCTGTATTTGGGAGAGCTGGTTCGGGAAAGCCCCTATCCCAAGGAGGCCTACGCCAGCCTGCGGTACGGCATCCTGGGCAGCGAGGGCTGTACCGAGGAGATGCGCCAGCGGATTGAGGAAAACCTGGGCGTTACCGTCACCGACAACTACGGCATGACCGAGCTGACTGGCCCCGGCGTTTCCGGTGAGTGCCACCTGCGCTGCGGGCTGCACTTCGCGGAGGACGCCTTCCTGCCGGAGATCATCGACCAGGACACCCTGGAGCAGAAGGCTCCCGGGGAGGTGGGAGAGCTGGTGGTCACCACCCTGACCCGCAAGGGCATGCCGGTGCTGCGCTACCGCACCAAGGACATCACCCGCCTGAATTACGAGCCCTGCGCCTGCGGCCGCACCCATGTGCGGATGGACAAGGTCATGGGCCGCACCGACGACATGCTGATTATCAAGGGCGTCAACGTGTTCCCCAGCCAGATTGAAAGCGTGCTGGTAGGCATGGAGAACGTGGGTCCCCATTATCAGCTGGTGGTCCGCAAGAGAAATTACCTGGATACCCTGGAGGTCAAGGTGGAGCTGGTGGACGCCTCTCTGCTGGAGAGCTTTGGGGAGCTGCAAGCCCTGCAAAAGAAGATCCACGACCGCCTGAAGAGCGTGCTGGGCCTGGAGACCAAGGTGACCCTGGTTTCTCCCAAGAGCCTGGAGCGGTTCCAGGGCAAGGCCAAGCGGGTGCTGGACCTGCGGAACCAACCGGAAGAATAAGAAGAGAGGAAGATTACCCATGAAACAACTCTACCTGGGCAACGAGGCTGTTGCCCGCGGCCTGTATGAAGCCGGCGTGCGGGTGGTTTCCGCCTATCCCGGTACCCCCAGCACCGAGATCACCGAGGCCGCTGTCAAATATCCGGAGATCTACTGCGAGTGGGCGCCCAACGAGAAGGTGGCCACCGAAACCGCCTGCGGCGCCTCCATCGGCGGGGCCAGGTCCTTCTGCGCCATGAAGCATGTGGGCCTGAACGTGGCCGCCGACCCCCTGTTCACCATGAGCTACATCGGCGTGAACGGCGGCATGGTGCTGGCCGTGGCCGATGACCCCGGCATGCACTCCTCCCAGAACGAGCAGGATTCCCGCAACTATGCCCGGGCCGCCAAGGTGCCTATGCTGGAGCCTGCTGATTCTCAGGAATGTAAGGACTTTACCAAGCTGGCCTACGAGCTGTCCGAGCAGTTTGACACCCCGGTGATCCTGCGGCTGACCACCCGCATCGCCCACTCCCGCTCTATTGTGGAGGAGGGAGAGCGGAAGGAGCTGCCCCTGAAGGAGTATCAAAAGGACCCGGCCAAAAACGTCATGCTGCCCGCCTTTGCCCGGCCCAAGCACGAAAAGGTGGAGGCCCGCACCAAAACCCTCATCGCTTACGCAGAGACCACCTCTCTCAATCAGGTGGAGGACAACGGCTCCAAGATTGGCGTCATTGCCGCCGGCACCCCCTATCAGTATGTGAAGGAGGCCATGGGGGACAGCGTCAACTATTTGAAGCTGGGCCTGGTGTACCCTCTGCCGGAGCAGCTGATCCGGGACTTTGCCGCCAAGTGCGAGAAGGTCTATGTGGTGGAGGAGCTGGACGACTTCATCGAGACCCACTGCAAGGCCCTGGGCGTGGAGGTCACCGGCAAGGACCTGTTCCCCCGCTGCGGGGAGTTCTCCCAGAAGCTTGTGAAAAAGCTTCTCTCCGGAGAGGAGGCGGAGTGTCTTTCCCTGGAGGCGGAAATTCCAGTGCGGCCTCCCGTCATGTGCTGCGGCTGCCCCCACCGGGGCGTGTTCTATGCCCTGAAGCGGGCGGGCGTCTATGTCAGCGGCGACATCGGCTGCTACACTCTGGGGGCCAGCGCTCCTCTGGGCGCCATGGACGCCTGCATCTGCATGGGCGCTTCCGTGTCGGCCCTTCACGGCTATAACAAGGCCCGGGGACCGGAGGCGGAGAAGAAGAGCGTGGCTGTCATCGGCGACTCCACCTTTGCCCATTCCGGCATCACCAGCCTGATCGACATCGCCTACAACCGGTCCAACTCCGTGGTCATTGTGCTGGACAATTCCATCACCGGCATGACCGGCCACCAGCAGAACCCCACCACCGGCTACAACATCAAGGGCGAGCCTGCCACCGCCGTGGATTTGGAGGCCCTGTGCCGCGCCATCGGCATTCAGCGGGTCGCCGTGGTAGACCCCTATGATCTGAAGGAGGTCACCCGGGTGCTGAAGGAGGAGCTGGCCGCCGAGGAACCCTCGGTGATTATCAGCCGCCGGCCCTGCGCCCTGCTGAAGTACGTCAAGCACAACCCGCCCCTTTCTGTGGATCAGGACAAGTGCATCGGCTGCAAGGCCTGCCTGGGCATTGGCTGTCCGGCCATCAGCTACCGAAACGGCAAGGCCGTCATCGACGGCACCCAGTGCGTGGGCTGCGGCGTGTGCAAGGGTCTGTGTCCCAAGGGAGCGATTGGATAAGGGAGAGAACGCCGCAGGCACGGAAAGCTTTTCCCTGTTTGCGGCGACGGCCCCTTTTTGCAACTACCATTTTTAGCACCGAAGGTGATATATATGATGAAAAGTGTTATGATCGTCGGCGTGGGCGGGCAGGGAACTCTGCTGGCCAGCCGCATTTTGGGCGACGCCATGATGGACCAGGGCTATGACGTAAAGGTCAGCGAGGTCCACGGCATGAGCCAGCGGGGCGGGTCTGTTGTCACCTATGTCCGCTATGGGGACAAGGTCTATTCCCCCATCATCGAGACCGGCGAGGCCGACGTGGTTTTGGCCTTCGAGCAGCTGGAGGCCGCCCGGTTTCTGCCCTATCTCAAGGTGGGCGGCACCGTTGTCACCAGCACCCAGAAAATTGACCCCATGCCGGTGGTTACCGGGGAAAAGGAATACCCCTCGGGTCTCCTGGAGGAAATGGGGGAAAAGGGCGTCAGCGTTCTGGCGGTGGACGCCCTGAGGCTGGCGGAGGAGGCCGGCTCTCAAAAGGCTGTCAACGTGGTGCTGATTGGCGCCATGGCCAAGCGGCTGGGGGGAGAAAAGGAAATCTGGCTCTCCGCCGTAGAGCGCTGCGTGCCTCCCAAATTTTTGGAGATGAACAAAAAGGCTTTCGAGCTGGGCTGGAACGCCTGAGCTTTTAGAAGCATGCTCCGGGGAAACCCGGCAAACCCACCACAGAGAAAGGATCGACGACCCATGCCAAACTATTTCGAGCCGGAAATCGAATGCGCCTCTCGGGAAACCCTGCGGGAGATCCAGTCCCAGCGGCTGGCGCAAATGGTCAAAAACTGCTATGAGAACGTGCCCTTCTACAAGAAGAAATTCGACGAGATGGGCCTGCGTCCCGAGGACATCCACTCCATCGATGACCTGCAAAAGCTCCCCTTTACCACCAAGCAGGACCTGCGGGATACCTATCCCTTCGGCCTGATCGCCGTTCCCCGGGACGACCTGGCCCGGGTTCACGCCTCCTCTGGTACCACAGGCAAGCAGACGGTGGTGGCCTATACCGCCAACGACCTGGACATCTGGGCGCGCAGCGCGGCGCGGGCCATTGTGGGCTGCGGCGGCACCCACGAGGACTTTGTCCATGTCTCCTACGGCTATGGCTTGTTCACCGGCGGCCTGGGCCTTCACGACGGCGCGGAAAAGCTGGGCGCCACGGTCATCCCCGTGTCCTCCGGCAATACCAGCCGTCAGGTCCAGATTTTGCAGGACTACGGCTCTGACATTTTGGCCTGTACCCCCAGCTATGCCATGTACATCGGCGAAACTGTCCGGGACAAGGGCATTGACCCCAACAGCCTGCGGGTGCGCATTGGCATTTTCGGCGCCGAGCCCTGGACCGAGGAGATGCGCCGGGAGATTGAAAAAGCCCTGGCGATCAAGGCCTACGACATCTACGGCCTGTCGGAAATCGCCGGTCCCGGTGTGGCATGTGAATGCACGGAGCAAAACGGCATGCACGTTCAGGAGGATTTCTTCTACCCCGAGATCATCGATCCCGCCACTGGCGAGCAGCTGCCTGACGGGGAGGAGGGAGAGCTGGTGTTTACCTGCATCGGCAAAGAAGCCCTGCCCCTCATCCGCTACCGCACCCGGGACATCTGCTCCCTCACCCATGAGAAGTGCGCCTGCGGCCGCACCACCGTTCGCATGACAAAGCCCAAGGGCCGCACCGACGACATGCTCATCATCCGGGGTATTAACGTGTTCCCCAGCCAGATTGAGAGCGTGCTGCTGGATCTGGGCATGGACCCCAACTACCGGATGATTGTGGACCGGAAAAACAACCTGGACACCCTGGAGGTCCAGGTGGAGATGAACGAGAGCATGTTCTCCGACACGGTCCGCAATCTGGAAAAGGTGGAGCGCACCATTGCCGACGCTCTCCATTCCACTCTGAACATCTCCGCAAAAATCACCCTGCTGGAGCCGAAATCCATCGAGCGCAGCGAGGGTAAGGCAAAGCGCGTCATTGACAAGCGTTCGCTGTAACAACGGAAAACGGCGCGGACCACTGGTCCGCGCTTTGTATGAGAAGGGATAGAAAAGAGGGAAGGAATGGAAAAGGAATATCTGATCCGCAAGCGGCCTGTTTCGGCGCTGCTGATCTTTGCCCTGCCCATGATGCTGGGAAACTTCTTCCAGCAGGCGTACACCATGGCGGACTCCGTCATAGTGGGCCGGTTTGTGGGGGAGGAGGCTTTGGCTGCGGTGGGCGCCTCTTACTCTCTAACCAACGTTTTTATCTCCATCGCCATCGGCGGTGGGGTGGGCGCCTCGGTTATCACCAGCCAGACCTTTGGCAGCCGGGACTATTCCCGAATGAAGCGGTCTGTCTCCACGGCGCTGCTCAGCTTTCTTGCCATCAGCCTGGTTCTGGGGGCGGGGGGCCTGCTTCTCAGCAGGCAGATTATGGTGCTGCTGCGCACCCCGGAGAACATCCTCCAGGACGCCTCCACCTATTTGAATATCTATTTTCTGGGCTTGCCCTTTTTGTTCATGTACAATGTTCTGTCCTCCATGTTCAACGCCCTGGGCCGCTCCCGAATCCCCCTGTACCTGCTGATCTTTTCCTCGGTGCTCAACGTGGCCCTGGATATCTATATGGTCACAGCCCTGAGCATGGGAGTGGCCGGCGTGGCCTGGGCCACCCTGATCGCCCAGGGTATTTCCGCGGTGCTGTCCTTTGTCATTTTTCTCCGGGGCCTGAAGAGCTATCCCGGCAAGCTGGACCGCCTGTTTGACGGCAGGGAGCTGAAGAACATGGCCCGGGTGGCTTTGCCCTCCATTTTGCAGCAGTCCACTGTGTCCATTGGCATGATGCTGGTCCAGTCCGTGGTGAACAGCTTTGGCTCCCAGATGCTGGCGGGCTATTCGGCGGCCATGCGGATTGAGAGCGTGTGTATTGTTCCCATGAGCGCTATGGGCAACGCCATTTCCTCTTACACCGCCCAGAATACCGGCGCGGGAAAGCCCCAACGGGTAAAGGCGGGCTACCGGGCCAGCTACGGCATTGTGTTTGCCATAGCGGCGGTGATCTGCCTGGCGGTGCAGCTGCTGGCCCGGCCGCTGGTGTCCCTGTTTATGGAGGAGGGCGGCTCCTCCCTGGCCTTTGAGACAGGCATGGCCTGCACCCGGTTTATGGGCTGGTTCTATGTGCTCATCGGGCTGAAGATGATCTCCGACGGCGTCCTGCGGGGCGCGGGGGATATGGTGATGTTTACCGTGGCCAACCTGGTGAACCTGGGCCTGCGGGTGGTGCTGGCAGTCACCCTGGCGCCTCAGTTCGGCATCCAGTTTGTGTGGATGGCCGTGCCGGTGGGCTGGCTGATCAACTATGGGATCTCCTTTTTGGAGTACCGCACTGGCAAGTGGGAGCAGCCCCGGGGAATCCGTTCCCAAACCCCGTGAAAATCCCATATCGACAAATGGGCTTTCCTCTGGTATAATAGATCTGGAAACACTGTTGCCCCGTGGGGGGCCTAGCTTTTAGGAGAGGACGTGACACTATGCAGATTCAGCAGCTTTCTGTATTTATCGAGAACAAGCCCGGCCGTATGGCGGAGGTCACTGAGGTGCTGGCAGAGGCCAATATTGACATCCGAGCCATTTCCGTGGCGGATACCCGGGATTTCGGCATCCTGCGGGTGATTGTGGACAAGCCCAAGGAGGCGGTGGAGGCCCTGAAGGCCCACGGCATGACCGTGACGCTCACCAAGGTGATCGCGGTGGGGATTGACGACAAGCCCGGCGCCTTCTCCAAGGCGGTGCGCCTGCTTTCTGACGAGGGCTTTGATGTGGAGTATATGTACGCCTTTATCAGCCGCGAGATGGGCAGGGCCTTTGTCATCATCCGTCTGGACAACGGCCAGAAGGCCGCCGAAGCCCTGCACGCCAACGGCTTTGAGATTTTGTCTCCCGAGGTCATTTACAAGATGTAACTCCTGGCTGACTTGCCAAAGACAGCTTGATGCAAAAGGAAAGGACCGCTGCGAAAGCACAGCGGTCCTTTCTTTTTGGAGGCGCACCTTTTTCCCTCTTGCGCATACCCTGTAACAAGGGGACAAGACTGTTCCTAAAAAACACAGGAAGGGGTAATCACAATGGCAGAAGAGATCACGGGTATGGCCTGCGGCCTGTATGACGGCCTAAGCCCTCTGCCCAAGGACCCGGTGCCTGGCATGGCCTATGTGCCGTATCAGCAGTGGGACGCCCAGCTTCATTCCATGGAGCGGGCATTGGATGCCGGGACGCTGTTTCCCGTGCTGGATAAGCCCTTTACCGGCAGAAGGGGGGAGCCGCGTTGAACGAAGAACAGTTGATGCGGAAACGTTATTACGCCGCCCGGTTCGCCGTTTGGGAGCTGCACCTGTTTTTGGACACCCATCCCAACAACAAAGAGGCTGCCCGCCGCCTGGAGGAATATCAGGCCCGGGCGGAACGGCTGAGGAAAGAGTACGAGGAGAAGTTCGGCCCTCTGGGAGAGACCACTCAGAATACCAGCCGCTGGGCGTGGATCAGCGATCCATGGCCCTGGGAAAAGGAGGGGAACTGAATGTTTGTCTATGAAAAGCGTTTGCAGTATCCCATTCACATCAAGAACACCAATCCCCGGCTGGCTAAGATGATTATCAGCCAATACGGCGGCCCCCATGGGGAAATCGGCGCCTCCCTGCGCTATCTCAGCCAGCGCTACGCCATGCCTTTGCCCGAGCTGAAGGCGATTCTCACCGATATAGGCACCGAGGAGCTGAGTCACCTGGAAATGGTCGGCACCATTGTCTACCAGCTGACCCGGAACATGACGCCGGAGCAGATCAAGGCGGCTGGGTTTGACGACTATTTTGTGGATCACACAGCGGGAGTTTACCCGGTGGCGGCGTCCGGCGCTCCCTTTAACGCCAATACGTTCTCCGTTACCGGGGACACCATCGCCGATCTTCACGAAGATCTCAGCGCGGAGCAAAAGGCCCGCATGACCTACGACAACATTCTGCGCTTCACTGACGATCCCGATGTGCGGGACCCGATCAAGTTTCTGCGAGAGCGGGAAATCGTCCATTTCCAGCGCTTCGGCGAAGCGAACCATACCAAGTTAAGTAAAAACGAACCCCCTGCAGGCCACCGCTTACAGGGGATTTTTCCATAGCCTCAGTCGCAGATTTCGCCCTCCCGATAGCAGGCAGCAATGTAATCCCGGGACTGGTAGTAGAAGTCGGAATTGAAGTTGGAGATGGCCCCATCAATCCAGGAGGTGAAGACCTCCATCAGTTTGTCCACAATGGCTGCGTCGGTGTCTTCCTGGGCAGTGTCCTCAATGAGCCGCTCATAGACCTCACCAATGGTCCAGTAGTCCGGTACCGTGTAGCGGCAGGTGGCTACGTTGTCAAAGGAACCCAAAGGAATTTGACGGAGCGTAATAAAATCGTCTGCTGTCTTCTCGATGGGTTCACAATGGAAGACATCGGCGAACTTGTAGATGCGCTGGATCGTTTCCCGGCCAAGGAACTCAACCACAGCGGAGCGCGGTTGCTTCTGCATCCTTCCAATGAATT
Source organism: uncultured bacterium (assembly GCA_905215055.1). GTDB lineage: Bacteria > Bacillota > Clostridia > Oscillospirales > Acutalibacteraceae > Acutalibacter. The sequence continues at coordinate 55,441 of CAJMOH010000002.1, read as the reverse complement.
CAATGAGGCTGCATGTATAGAACAGTGCGCTATTATTCTTCATTCCGAACTTCCACCCCCTTCACAAAGGAAAGCGTTGCCAATGCTCTCGCCGTGTGGAAACTGATCTGGTGCGTGGGCCGCTTAAACTTGGCCAGAGCCCAGAAAGCTTCCCGGCTGATCTTCCCATCAGCAAAGTTTTGAACATAGTTGAAGATGGTGTCGTTTGCCATGGGGCCCTCCACAATGTCATAGTCATGGGGATGGCCCAGCCGGCAAGACACGATAAAATCCAGCCATTCCTCGGTCATCTCCGGGAATCGCTTTACCTTTAGACTGTCATCCGGTGTGTACGAGTATTCGTTCAAATAGCCAATTCCATCAAATCGGATGGCCCAGCGGATGGCTTGTTCCGGATACAGTGTGCAGTAAAAGCCAAAATAGAAGTCCTTGTTGTATCTCTGAACCCGGATTTCCGGGAACTCCACAATGCTTTTGCTTCCATGGTATAGGATCAAAGCGCTCCCTCCCGACACGCAACTCTTTGATTAAATTGTAGCCCACGAAAACACTTCCTGTCAAGGAAAAGCATGGCCCCAGGAAAAGAGGACCGCTGCAAAACGTAAGCCGCCAGGGTCCTTGCTCTGACGGCTTTTTCTCACATATTCCAAATAATCTTTGCACCCCCATCCTCGCTAATGAGGATCTTATGTTTCAGAATCATAGCAACCGCCTTTTTTCGCTGGCAATCGGCGGTTTTCCAAGACTTTGTCAAGTTGATGACAGTCCCTGTTTCAGTCTCCAGACTCCGGAGTTCTTCCATACGCTGATTGAGTGCAAGACGGTCCTGCTTGAGCTGGGTAGCTTTTTTGTTGGCGATGGCCAGAAGAGCCCATGGAATCCTCCGGTCGGTATGGTGTCCATGAGCTGCTTTTCTGTCTGCTCAATGGCCTTGACCTTCAACTTTAGATCGTTGAGCTCACTGCTGCTACTTTTGTGAGAGTGGTAGCTCATCTCATTCAGTCCTGACAGTTTCTCAGCAATACACTCGTAGACCATGTTTTCCAAGTCCTCCGCATAGACGATCACTTTCGGGCCGGGGCATACCCTTTGGGATCTGCCGGTTCCTCTCCAGCTTATGCTGACATTTGAGCCAGATGTCGGAATCCACAATCCCTGGGTGGCTCAATAGGACCAGCCGCACATCTGACCAATCCGGATTGTCGGGTCGGTGTTTGGTGTGGCCATAGAGTTGAGTACCCCATTCTCCTGTGAACGGGGACATATTTGTGACGAATTTCGTTCCATGCCGGTCGAAATAGTCGTACACGTTGGAGTCGGCTTTCACAGAAATGGTTTTTTAGCAGATTGGAAATCTTAGCGGTAGTCCAGTGACTGCTATCCAAGGGCAGCTTGCCCTTGGTGTTCAGGACATCTACCAGCCTGCGCAGGGATACCGCTTCCCGAGCATAGCCCTCAAAGAGGTACCGCACTTGCTCTGCCTCAGAGAGGATAGGGTTCAGCTTGTACACCATTACCTTACTGACATTACCTTGGCGGACCAACCTCATCATTTTTTGGAATCCATCCCGGTTCACATTTCCACCGGAGAATCCGTTGTCGATGAAGATGACCACCTTTTCTTCCCGTTCTACCGACTTGTGGGCGTAGTAGCTGCACTGCTTGACCACACCATGACCGTTTTTGTAGTAGGCCAAGTCCAAGTAGACAGCCCGGTGCATCTGGTTTTTCAGTTTCTGAAGCCTGCATTGACGTTCCGGCCTAGCCGGACTTTGGTGCCGGTCCAGGTAAAAACAGTCCTAAATGACACAGGTTGGTTTCCGGATAGCCAGGGACAGGTACAGCATACGGCCGTGCTTTGTCTTAAAAGTGGTGTGGAATGTGGAGCCAAACATTGTAATGGCCTCCGATTTCAGGATACTTTTGTGCATGACATTTCACCTCCTAAAGGGAGAATATATGGCTGAAATCATATCGTATACGATCCATGGAAGGGGATCCGATTTGATTTCAGTTTTCCTTCAACCGAATTCCGCGGAAGCCTCGGTGTTGATTCCCGATTTTTATGCGTTCCACCGAACTGGGCAATGCGGCATACAATTCCTGGGGAAAACGGTCGCCAGCAACGGGACTTGTTCGTGCTGAGAGCAGAATTGGTTGTAGGCATTTTGTAAATCACTTGTAGTGGTGACAGAGCATGGGGATCGAGTGTGAGGCATTGGGACACAAATGCGTTGAGCACCATTTGCTTGTCTACTGAAAAGGTGGCATTGGCCACAATGATGTCAGGTTCAAATCGATCCCCGCCAGCCCAGGCATAGCCACGGGCTTTCAGCCTTTTGTAAGCTCTAATTGCATGGTTAAACAGTGCGGAACGTTCCGCCTTCATTTTTTTCGAGGATGCTTCTATTTTGCTTTTCTCTGGGAATGGCGTGGAGAAACGGTACATACACCACCCGTTTTACGAACATGTTGAAATAAATAATCTCTGTGCTGTGAGTCAGAGTCAAAAAGGGATCCCTCATAGAGGTCACTCCTCACTCCATACAAGGAGATCCCCCTGCCTTGGGCGACGTGAGTAAGTTCCCCGACGGAAGCAAGGGAACCTCCTGGGCCCAGAACGCGATGAGCTGGGCTACCGGTCTGCAGGTCCTCAACGGCTATGAGGATAACGCCCTCCGTCCCGGCGGCACTACCACCTGAGCGGAAACGGCCTCCATAAGCATGGAGCTAGCTGCAACACTGACGCAATAGAAGATGCAATACAGAAAAGGCCGGGAGCGATCCCGACCTTTTGTTTACCCGACATAGCCTAGTTTATATGGCTGTTTGATGGCGACTGTTTCCTAGATACTCGGCACTGCTCAAAAGTATCCACTGGAAGCGGGTGGCGTTCCGGACACGAAGGTTACCTAGGGCTGGAGACCCAAAGATAGTCGTCTAGCTATTCCAGTGAAGCAGCCCGTTTTAGGCTTTTTTCTCTGAAAATTTGTTTGTCTATGTATTCACACATTCCTGTAGTTTCCTTCTGTCTGCCTTCCAAGTGTTACCTGTATTATAGCATCAAAAAAGAGAAACCAGCGAACCTTACAAAACTGTAAGTCCGTCGATTTCTCTGTTTATAAGATCTTTTCAAATCATTTCCACTATATAACCATCTCCCCGGGGGAAGGAGATCTCCAGTCGGCAGGTCTCACTGTTCCACTTTCTGCGCAGCCGTGAGATCAGCGTCCAGAGAGCCTGGTTGTTGCTTCCGGCTTTTATCTCCCACACCTGGCTTAGCACATCCGAGTAAGTCAGTGTTTCCTCCCTGCCATCTTCGTTTAGCACTTTTGGGTCATGCTCCCACCGGAAAGCGAAAATCTCCAGCGGCAAGACGGCGGTCCGTAGCTTCCTGTTAGGTTGCGGCGGACGCCTTCAGCTTTTGGATGGTGTGACGGTAGAAGGCGAAGGAAATCACCACCGTGATGCTGTCCGCCAAAAGCTGGGTCCAGATGATGCCGTACAGCCCGGCCACCCAGTTCATGAGAAACAGCAGGGGGATGTTGATGATTCCCTGACGGCAGGAGGTGAGAAGTAACGATTCTGCTCCCTTACCCATGGCCTGGAAGGTGTAGCTCATCTGGAAATTGCAGATCATCAAGGGTGTGGCCAGCACGTTGATGCGCAGAAAGTCCACGCCGTATCCCACGGTGTCGCCGTCGTTGATAAACAGGGCAATGACTTGGGGGGCGAACAGCTCCATGACGACAATGCAAATGCCCGCAAAGACCACACCGGAAATCCGTGCCGCGTTGGTGAAGGACCGCATCCGCCGGTAGTTTCTAGTGGAATAGTTATAGGCCACCATGGGGACCATCGCCTGGCACAGTCCCATGCCCACATTCATGGGAAGCATGTCGATCTTTTTCACAATTCCCATAGCGGCCACGGCAAAGTCGTTGTACCCCGAGGAGAGTTTATTGACCACGGTATTGGACAAGCAGGCCATCAGCGACCCGATGGCGGAGGGAACGCCCACGGCAAACACCGCCCGTATAGAGGCTTTTCCCGGCACCATCATGTTGGGCGACAGGCAGAGCACGGTGTCCTTGCGAAGGCGCAGGAACATGAAGGCAAAGTAAACAAGGGACACACAGTTGGACAACATGGTGGCCAGAGCGGCGCCCATGACCTCTTGCCCGGGTTGCATGATGACAAACATGAACAGAGGATCCAGAATCATGTTGAGGATTCCGCCGCCGCTGAGGCCGTAGCTGGCATACCGAGCGTAGCCCTCGCTTCTGAGGAGGTGAGCCATGGTCATGGACAGGCAGGAGGGAACGCCGCCCACCACAATCACCCAAAGGGTGTACTGGCAGGAATAGGCGATGGTGTTGTCCGTAGCGCCCAGCAGACGAAGCAGGGGATCCATAAAAAAGAGACAGCTCAGGGAATACAGCAGGGAAACGCAGATGGTGCCATAAAAGCTGAAGGAGCAGACTTTTTTGGCTTCCTCATAGCGCTTTTGCCCCAGCAGACGGGAAATTTGACTGCCGCCGCCCACACCAAACAGATTGGACAGGGCTGTCAAAATAAAGAACAACACGTAGGACAGAGAAGCCGCGGCCACCATGTAGGGGTTGTTGGTCCGGCCGATGAAATAGGTGTCCGCTAGATTGTAGATCATGGTGATCAGCTGGCTGATAATGGTGGGAATGGCCATTTTTGTGAGAGCCTTTGCCACCGGCATGGTTTCGAAGAGTTCCTTGTTTTCATCCATGGTGTTCACTCTCTTTCTCTCGAATGGCGGACATGTGTGCGAGAGCCATTTCCAGCAGCCTGTCAAATTCCGTTTGTTCCTCTGGCGACATGCCCTCTGTCACCCGTTGCTGTGTGTCCAGAGCGGTCTGCTTGAGCATTTCCTCCAGCTCAAGTCCCCGGGCAGTGGGAACTAAACTCATTTTGCGAGCGTCGCCGTCCACCAGTTTTTTGGCAAGCAGTCCTTTGTTTTCCAGCCTTTCCAGGATTCCGGCCACGGTGGACTGGGAAAGGCCCAACTTCTTTTTCAGCTCCGCTGCCGTAATGCCTGGTTCGTGAAGGATCGCCCGGATGACATCTCCCTGGGCTGAGGTCAGTCCGTATTCCTGCATTTTGATGTTTCGGTAGTAGGTCACAGCATTGCCCAACCGCACAAGGGTGGATGCCGTTTTGTATTGAAAGGCTTCAATCATGAAAATGAAATTCCTCCATAAAATAAATCGCAAGCGATTGTTCGCTTGCGATTTATTTTATCCCAGAAATTCTGGTCTGTCAAGTTGCTTTCCGTTTATAATTTATTGGATAAATATGTGCTGGTTACTAAAATATTTGAATTTCATGAAAACAGATCGCGGTATTTTCTTTCTGTTCCTGCGTATACCGAGGCTTTAAAAGGCTTTTTTGTGAAGTGTACCGGTAGTCAGATATTCTTTATACCAAGTGCGCAAGACGTTGGGTGTTGGGGACCCTAAAGTTTCAAATGTATGGTTTTTCCTGAAATGCGACTTAATGTAAGTTCGTACTGCCTTCATCCGTTGGTAGGGTAGTATGTATACATGCGGACCCTTCTTGTCCCGGTTGATCCAACTTTCTGAACACGGCCCCTTTAAACTTCAAATCTTGGATTTTCTTAAAAACTGGGTATGAAAAGCACGTTTCAAACGCCTCTTGGGAGCCTTCCTGAACGGTCCAGTCAATTTCATCCGGGGAATAGAACAGCATCTTTGCCCTTTGATTGACGTTGTCCTTGATACATTCCATCCAGCCGTCAACATCTTCCTCCACCAGTTCATCAAGGACGTAACTGAGAAGCGGCGTCAAATGATTCCGGATGAACTTAAAAATGTGGAGGTAATTGCATATCAAATCATAATCGGAAATTTGCAACAGTTCTTCGTAAACTCTGGGAAAGGTAACAGAATCTAAAAAATAAAGATGGGTAAGGAAAAAGTCCTTTTCTTTCTCATCTGAAAGCCGCAAGAATTGGTTTACCTGGTGCGTTAGAATATAGGGAAATAGTTCTTTTTCTAAGCGGTACAAATTATTCCCGTAAAATTCCTTGTCCTTCTCCAGGTGGTCTAAAAACAGTTTGATCAAGTCCAAATAGTTTTCATATTTGATCTTTTTCAGTTTCGATTCATATTTCCGGTAGGCATCGTCCAGCTCTTTCGCCATAACAGCGGGGGCTGCTTGGCGGAGTTGTTCCTCGGTATCATACTTGGGGAACACCTTCTCCAGGGGTTTCCCTAAATTCCGAAACCGCCAAAAGGTTTCGCTGAGCGCAGTTTTGGGCCCTTGATTCAGTAGCTCATACAGAGACCATTCGTGGAGCATGTCTTGGGCAAAAAGCTTCCATTCGTTTCGTTCTTTTGTGTACACCGGCCTGCGTGATAACTCGTTGTTCTTGTATTTTCTAAGGAGGTTCACATCAGAATCAATCTGATTGCATATTTCTATGGGAGAAAACTCTTTGTAACGCTGGAAGTAGTTGAGAACGAAATCCTTGCCTTTCATCCCCGGCAGCTTGTTAGTGGTGTGCAAAAACATGGCCAAACCTGTAAAGGCACAAGCCTCTTGGATGCTTATCAGAATATCTGGACGCCACTGTTCTTGATTCAATGGGGGAATACCTGCCTTCACTTCTAGGAAAGCTTGGGTGAGGATATACTCTAAGATGGCAGGTTTATTCTGCATGTCAAACTTCTGGCAGTCAAGGAACATTTTTGTTTTAAAAGAATAATAGAAGCGTAACAAAGGTAAACCACCAGGATCCTCCGAAAGGTAATGATCTTGGTGGATATTTTTTTCTCTGCTTTTAGCCCATTCTAGTACTTTCATATCATCCATACGCATTCCCTCCATTTCAAATTTTTCACACCTTTTTTGCCCGAATTCTAGTACTATAGGAGCGAGCAAAGTCTAAGGAGCTCATAAAAAAAGTATAGCTCAGAAGGGAGGATTGTGCAATATAAATGCTTTGCTTTTCTATAGGAATCTTTTCGGTTCAAGCTAAGACTGGAAATCATGAGCCCACGGTTTCCGCTTGGGAGACGGTTCTTTCCAGGACTAGCTGTTGCAGATCATCCCAGAGAGGCCCTGGCTATCTCTGGGGAATTCAATTAAATTTCTAGAAAGGAAGGCAAAATGATGGAGAGCAATTTTGAAAACTATTACGGATATCAGGGGAATCTCAACAGGGAAGGCGCATTGGTGGAGTGGCCAGTCGTGGAGAGGCAGGTGAAGCGTATGGACCAGCTGAATGAGGAGATCGCCAGGAAGGAGGCAATGCTCCATCAAATTCGCAAAGGAGAAAAGCACAAGAAGGGCAAGAAGAAAAAGTACAAGAAGATGCTCGCTCAGATGGCAGAGCGTGATTTCCAGATGCGATGCTATATGATGAAGTACATGCAGTACAGTACAGATCAAATGAGGCAGTTATCGGACTCCTTCTCCTATTATGTGACCCCTGTACAGCAGGTGCAGCAGCGTCCGCAGCGTTCCCAGTGGATGGAGCAGGTGGACAAATGGCTGCCCCAGGTTGTTGGAATCGTCCTAACGGGGATAACCACCTATTTTGCCAAGAAGAAGGAATCCACTTGGCACAAGTGAGGGATCTTCCCAGTATGCCTGCTTGCAGAGCAGAGAAACCAATAAGCCCATCCACTTTGGGGGAAAGGAGCTTCTGGGATGAGTCATGAGACAAATAGCCCGGTGATGCAGGTGGTGGCAAAGATGCAAGACCAGTTTCACAGCTATGGAGTCAACGTGACATTGGAGCCTGTCCTCTATATAAGGTCCGAAACGTTTCTGATGTTTCGCGTCAAACTGGGGGAAGGGGCCAAAATGAAAACGGTGTTCCACTGTGCGGAGGATATCAGAATCGCCATGAACCTGGCCCAATTTTACCCATTTGTAAAGTGGAACCAGCTGTTTCTGGCGGTGTACAAAACGAAGACCTTGAAAAACAGCCTGCAGCGGATGTTGGAAAGCCCCACGTTTCAGCAGCAAGGGGACAAGATGCTCATAGCTCTGGGGTACGACATCATCAATGCCATGGTCTTTGAGGATCTGACCCAAATGACCCATGTGCTGTATGCCGGGGCCACCAATTCGGGAAAAAGCTTTGGGCTGGTCAGTTTTATGGTCAGCCTGATGGTGGGGCAACCTGTGAGCAAGGTAAATTTCGTGGTGTTGGACATCGGGGGCAGTACCCTGGATGTGTTCGAGAACACGCCCCATCTCTCTCATCCCATCGTCACAGACGTGGACACCGGGGTAAAGGTGATCGGGGCGGTCACCCAGGAAATGAACCGTCGGATCGAGGCAGGCTGGGAAGTGGTGAAAACTCTGCCTCACATCGTCTGTGTGATCGATGAGTTTGCCCTTTTTATGGACACCATGATGAAGCATCCAGACGGCATCGACGTTAAGAACCAAATATCCGATCTTCTCCGCCGCGGCCGGAAAGCCCAGATCCATGTGGTCATTGCCACCCAGGACACCCGGGTGAAAACCATGCAGGTGAGTATGGACAATATCAGCACAAGGATGATGTTCCAATGCGCCAAATTCCAGACTTCCTGCAATGTGATCAACTGCGCCGGGGCAGAGAAGCTGCCGGGAAACGGGGCCATGCTGTACCTCTCGGCCGCCAGTTCCACGCCGGTCTTTGTCCAGGGCGCCTATATGAAGCCCCAACAGCTGGCCGCGCTGGTGGAGTCCATCCGGTTGCACTCGTACGATTTGAGCACGAAGTTTGTCATTCCAGAGACGATGGACCAGGACGAGACAGAGGCCCCCACGTTGCCGGCGCCTCCGCCCAGAAAGCCGGTGGTCAGTGAAAAGCAGAAGCGGTTGGCCCAGGTGATCCTGTGGGCCCTGGGACAGGATACCCTGACTATCAGCGGGATCAAATCCCAGTTTTCCATAGGAAACGGAGCGCGGGACATGATGAAGTTCCTGGAAACCCAGGGGATCGTCTCTGGGCCGCTGGGGAATAAGGCCCGGGATGTCCTGGTGGTAGAGCCCCAGCAGCTTTCCCAGACCACGCGGAATCTACTGCAAGACTGTGGCTATTCGGAGGAGCAAATCCTTGCCGCCTTTCATGGGAGAGGGGGGACAAGCGAACTAGATCCCCCAACCGAAGCCCCCAACACGCCAGGGGAGGACTGGGCTTAGCCCTATCGTATCTTGTGCAGCGATACGTATATATTCTTCTTACGAGGTGAAGCCCATGAAAAAGAGTGCCCTAACACTGGAAGCAGACACCCAAACTGGCGCTGCCGGGAAGTACCGGACCGTTTTCACAACCCGGCATGGACGTGTGGTGTATCTGTCCTTGACCCTCCAGGAGCACACCTGCACGGTGGAGGACTGCTTTTACGCAGACCGTCCCTGGAGCCAGGCAGGGGAGGAGCGTCCACGGGCCAGACCCAAAAAGCTCAAGACCCGGGTGTTCCCAAAGGACAAGCTCCTTTGGGTGATGCGAACCGAGCTGGACAAGACCTTCTACAGTGTGGAAGTGACCTCTAGCGACACGGCATCTTTGCCGCTGGAGGCGTATCTTTGGCAGAAGCTGCACCAGATCCACCCCAAATACCGGTTTCTCATTCTGGTGGGCCAGGGAGAGCGCTGGGAGGGACTGCCCACGCAGTTGCGGACTCGTCTGAAGAATCAGCTCCATCGGTCCGTCTATCTGGAGCTCATGTACTACAAGGAGGGACAGGGGGTGGTCAAACAATGTTGCTACTATGACCGGCAATATGGGCAGCGTGGCGCTCCTGCCGCGCCACCCATGCTGGTCCACTGCTTCTTTCCCTACACTAGGGAGGGCATTTTACACTTGGTCAATCAGGAAATATGCTGTGATTTCACGCATATGCTGGTGGCAGAGGGAATCGATCTGGATTCCAACACCGCGCCCCTGTGTGGGGCAATCTAGGAGGTATGGATAGGATGAAACTGCAAGAGGAGTACATCGATGGCAAGGCAGTCCGGCATCGGGTGGAGCATCAAACCCTGGTGACGGATGACAAAACCCAACAGGAGCGGATTCTTGAGGAGTTGACCCGTGCGTTGACGCAGCCCAGCAAGATCCCCGCCTAATAGCGTAATCAGCCCATTGGGGAGAGGAGGTGACAACTTCGCTTGTTCTCTATGCCCGGAAATCTGTGGAACGAGAAAACAGCATCAGCTGTGAGACGCAAATAGAATACTGCAAGATGATGATCAAGCCGGAGGAGCGGGGCGAAAAGGTGGTAACCTTGATCGACAACGGCTTCTCCGGAGGCAATGTCAACCGAGAGGGATTCCAGAAGATGATGCGACTGGTCCGCCAGGGAAAGGTCAGCAAGGTGATCGTCTACAAGCTGGACCGAATCAGCCGTTCTCTTTCGGATTTCATGAAGATCCTCCAGGAGTTTAAGGACCATCAAGTGGAGTTCGTCTCCTCCCAGGAGTCCTTTGACACCTCCTCGCCCTACGGGGACTTGATCGTCAAAATCCTCATGGTGTTCGCGGAGTTCGAGCGGACTTCCACCATCAACCGTGTGACCCAGGCCTATGCCCATCGCAGCGAGATGGGGTTCTACATGGGAGGGCGCCAGCCCTATGGATTTGAGCTGGTGCCGGCGGTGCTCCACAACATCAAGACCAAGAAGCTCCAGCCCATTCCCTCCCAGGCTGAGCAGGTGCGGTACATCTTTGAGGTTTATGCCCAGGAGTCCGTCTCTCTGCGCCGGCTGCTGGATCTGCTGGTGGCGGAGGGAAAACAACCTCTCAACGGCAGCCACTGGACCACCGCCAAGTTGTCCACGCTGCTGAAGAACCCTATCTACGTCAAGGCCGATTCCGATGTGTACGACTATTTTGACCGCCACGGCACGCAGATCGTCAGCGACCTCTCCCTGTTTACGGGAGAGTGTGGAGCCCAGCTATACGGCCGCACCAAGCACGACTCCTCCAGTTCCGACTGGTCGGATTTGAAGCTGGTGGTCCTGTCCCATCCCGGCATTGTGGAGTCGGACATTTGGCTCAAGTGTCAGCGAAAGCTGGAAAAGAACCGGCAGATCACCAACAGTTACAGCAATCCCACCAGCTGGCTGGCAGGGAAGGTGGTGTGCGCGAAATGTGGACACACCATGACCACCATCAAGGGGAAGGCCAATCAAAACGGGGAAGTGCGCCGGTACTTTAACTGTACGGGGAAATCCCACAAGAAGATCTGCACCGGGCCCAAGGTGTCCATCTATGCAGAGGATCTGGAAAACATGGTCTATGACTGCATAGGGGAAAAGCTGGCCGACTTGAAGGAGACAGGCCATCGGGCTCGGAAGGACGACCAGGGGGCGCTCAACGAGTTGAAGCTGAAATTGAAGGCCGTGGAGCAAGCGGAGAAGCACTTGATGGATACCATGCTCACCGGCGGTTTCAACGAAGATCTGTTGGCCATAGCCAACCAAAAAGCCACCCAGCTGAAACAGGATCGAATGGCCCTACTAGAGCGCATGGACGAGCTGAAAAGTCTGGAGCAAGAGACAGACACTGCCGTCAATCTGGCAAAGTCCTGGAAGACAGCCAATTACGCCAAGAAGAAGGCGGTGGCCATGATCATGATCCACAAGATCCTGATCCACGAAGATGGCAGCATGCAGATTGTTTGGAACATATAGGAAAGAGCCAAGGTGGAACTCCGCCTTGGCTTTTCTCGTCTTTCGGGTTTGTCCCGCCCCATTGACCTGCCTGGTAAGGAATCTTGCCCACAGATCCAGTTCCCTGCTTCACCCAACACACCCCCATAGAAGCTGAGCACCCCAACCGGCTACGGCCAAATGACGGGCCCCGAAAAGAACCAGCCCCCTGTGCTCCGGCCCCAGAGATTGTCCAGTATGTGCCGGATGTCCTGTGGATAGCTGGGCCAATGGATGAAGGTGCCCCTGGGGTGGGCGGGTGCGTCCGTCCGTCTGTTCGTCCGGTTGCGCCTCTATGATGTGGGGATTTCTTTGCCTGATGCCCCCAAACCATACCTCTGCGGCCGAATAGACAGACGAACCGATCGAGACTGGCCCCGTAGCTGGGGCTGTCCTGGTTGGCTGATCGTATCTGCTCCCCGCTCAAGGATATATTCTCTAGGTAGAAAGAAGTGGAAAGGAGGAAGGACTTTGTCCAAAACTCCAATTTTCAAGCTGGTTCTGCTTGTCGTTTCCGTCCTGGCTGCCGCTGTCCAGAGCGCTGCAGAAAGCGAAGAGTGTGAGTAGACTATCATGTCCGCAAGGAAAGGGCTTCCCCTGGAGGAGGACCTCTTTCTTTGCCCAGTCATACAAAGGAGGTCCAAAGTATGCCCGCCAATGTAGAAACCATGTTTTATGTCCGTGAAGCCCCCTGGCACGGTCTGGGTGTCCGGGTGGAAGAAGCTCCCAGCTCGCAAGATGCCTTGCGGTTGTCCGGTCTGGATTGGCAGGTGGTTCAGCAGGCCATTACAACCACGGAAGGCGTGCCCCTCCCGGGTTATAAAGCGAATCTTCGGGATACCGACCACCAGGTGCTGGGAGTGGTCACTGACCGGTACCGGGTGGTACAAAACGCTGAAGCCTTTGCCTTTACCGATGGACTGCTAGGGGAGGGGGTTCGGTACGAGACTGCTGGGTCCCTGCAAAATGGCCGGAAGATCTGGCTTCTGGCCAAGCTCCCGGACAAGTATATCATCGAGGGAGACCAGATCGATCCCTACCTGGTGTTCAGCAATTCCCACGACGGCAGCGGCTCCATCAAGGTGGCCATGACCCCCATCCGTGTGGTGTGCCAGAACACCTTGAACTTGGCCCTGTCCTCCGCCAAGCGGGTGTGGTCCACCATTCACGTGGGGGACTTGGCAGGGAAAATGACCGAAGCCCACAACACCTTGCTGCTGGCGGAGAAGTACATGGGCCAGCTGGGCTTGGAGTTCTCCCGGCTGTCCCAGGTGAAACTCTCCGACCAGAAGGTGCTAGACTTTATCGATCAGCTGCTGCCCATGGACGATCAGCCCACAGAAATCCACCGGAAAAACGTCATCCGCATCCGAGAGGATATGAAGCAGTGGTACTTTGACGCTCCGGATCTCCAGCATGTGGGGAAGAACGCCTACCGGTTCCTCAACGCCGTCAGCGACTTCGCCACTCACGCCAAGCCTCTGCGGGAAACCGCCAGCTACCGGGAGAACCTGTTCGCCAAAACCATGGAGGGGAATCCTCTGATGGACCGTGCCTACCAGTTGGTGCAGGCCGCGTAATGTTCTCATACAAGCACTTAGCAGGCCGGGAGATCATGCGTCTCCCGGCTATTTTCATGTCAGGAGGAATGCCCTTGGAGAACCACTGTGACCGCTGCGCCTATTCCTACCATACCCAGGATCGAGAGTCGGTGCTGCCCTTTTTCAGACTGCGACAGCACTGTAGAAACCCACAGTATAACGCTCGCCCCAGCACTCGCCTCTACCTCATGGAAGAGTGGGAAGCAGGGAGTTGCCCCTTCTGGGAACCACGAGCAGAAAGGAAAGCATCATGAAAGATAAATATACCGTAGCCGAACGCAACCGCATTGTTGAGGAACAAATAGACTGTATCGACAAAGTGCTTTACCGTCACCGCCACCTGTTACTAGCAGCCCGGTTGGAGTATGAGGACCTCTATCAGGATTTGGCCATCCGGCTGATTCTGGCGGTGGATTCTTATCACACGGAAGTAGGCCCCCTGCGGACCTATCTCATGGGGCAGTTGGAACAGGAACTGCAATCGTCCCAAGAAATCCAACGACTTCTGAAAGGAGAAAATATCTTATGGCAACTAGCTTAATCAATTCCACGAAAACCGCCACCGTGTTCTGCTCCACGGAGAACCTGCCCTATGAGGACTGGCTGGAGGCGAGAAAGCAGGGCATTGGCGGTTCCGACGCCGCGGTGGTCTGTGGGATCAGCCGGTATAAGTCCCCGGTGGAGCTGTGGATGGAAAAGACCGGGCAGCTTCCCGCCCAGGAGACAGGGGAAGCGGCCTACTGGGGCAACCTGTTGGAAGCCCTGGTGCGGGAGGAGTTCACCAAGCGCACGGGGATTCCCGTGACAAAGCCCAGCGCCCTCTACCAGAGCGAGGAACACCCTTTCATGCTGGCCAACGTGGACGGGCTCTGCGAAGACTCCGTCCATGGCCCCTGCATCTTTGAGGCCAAGACTGCCTCGGCCTACAAGACTGGGGAATGGGAGGACGCCATCCCCGACGAGTACATGATTCAAATCCAGCACTACATGGCGGTGACAGGCTGCCAGGGGGCCTACATCGCCGTGCTCATCGGGGGCAATACTTTCCGCTGGCGGTTTGTGGAGCGGGACGAGGAACTGATCGCCATGCTGATTTCCCTGGAAGAGGATTTCTGGCGTCATGTGCAAAATGGTACGCCCCCGGCCCTGGATGGTTCCAACGCCTCCGCCCGATTCCTTACCGAACGGTTCCCCAACAGCGTTCCCCGGTCCGAAATCACCCTGCCGGAGAAAGCCCAGAAGCTGCTCTCCCAGTACGATGAAGCCTGCCGGCAGCTGGAGGAAAGCACCGCCCAGAAGCAAGAGGCGGAGAACTTGCTCAAGGAGATGCTGGGAGACCATGAGGTGGGCACAGCGGGGAACAGGCTCGTCACCTGGAAAAGCGTCACTCAAGAGCGGCTGGATACCAAGACCCTCAAAGCCGAGCACCCCGCATTGTTTAAGAAGTATGCCAGTCAAACATCGTACCGCCGGTTTGCTATCAAGACCGTGCGCTCCCTAGGAGGTTGAGAAGATGGATACCACCAATTTAAAGACCCGCATGAACACAAAAGTCCAAGCATTGTCTGAACGGGAGCCGGGCACTTCCCAGTACCTGGCCCTCACCGGCAACGCCCTGGAACTCATCCAGGAGAACCTGAAGCACCAGCCCTTGAGCTTCCAACTCTTCGACATGGTCAAATCCCCCTCCGGCGGCTCCACTGTGTTCTCGGTGCCGGAGCTCTCCGGGGAGGAAGCGGAAAAGGAACTCACCGGCATCATCCTGGACTACACCACTCCCAGGGCTTACTGGGCTACCTCCGACCCGGTGGAGGGGATGCCGCCCACCTGCCTGAGCAAGGACAGCCTGATTTCCCAGGACGGGAAAGCCTGCGCCCACTGCCCTTTCAACGATTTTGGCAGCAAAGATGGGGACTCCCCGGCGAAAGCCTGCAAGGAGTCCGTGCTCCTGTTCCTGCTGCGTCCCGGCAGTGTGTTCCCACTCCTAGTGCGGGTGCCTGTGACCAGCAAGAAGATTTTTCTCAAGTATACCACCCGCCTCATCAGCCGGATGACGCCCCTGAGCAGTGTGGTGACAAAGATCACCTTGGAAAAAGCCACCAGCCGGGAGGGGAAGCCCTATGCTCTGTTCCACTTCGATGTGGTGCAGACCCTGGACCAGGGGACCGCCGCCAAAGCCAAGGAGTTCGGCCGGCAGTTTATGGAATTTGTTAACGCCGCCGACGTGGAGCCGGTGTTTACCCAGGCCGGTTGAGGAGGGGCTCATGGAGGAAACGAGGAAAGTCTATCCCATGGGGGACATGGTGATGTATGGAAGACAGCCCAGCCCTCTGGCGGGCAAGACGGTGGTGATCACAGGGAAGCTGTGGCGTTTTACCCGGAAAGAGGCGCACCAGCAGCTTCTCAGTCGTGGGGCTACTGTCAAGCGGACGGTCACCAAGAAAACGGATTACCTGGTTAGGGGAGACAAGCCCGGTGCCAAACTGGACAAGGCCATTGCCTTGGGGATTCCCGTCCTGTCGGAACGGGAGTTTCTCACCATGCTTCTTCTGTAACGGGCAGCGGGGCGTCTCAATAGGCTATACCCATGTGAGACAGGAAAAATGTGTTTCAATAGGATGGAATCCCAGCTTTTAAGACTTCTTTTGGCTCACGGCCACCCTATTGAGACAGGCAAGGAGGTGGAACATGAAAATCGGCTACATCCGGGTGAGCACCCAGGAGCAGAACACTATCCGCCAGGAGGTGATGATGGAACAGCTGGGGGTGGAGGAGCTGTACATCGACAAGGCCAGCGGTAAGAACACCGACCGTCCCCAGCTGAAGAAGATGATGGAGTATGTCCGGCGTGGGGACACGGTGATTGTGGAATCCATCAGCCGGTTCGCCCGTAACACACGAGACCTGCTGAACCTTATGGAGCAGCTGTCCGCCAAAGAGGTGGAATTTGTCTCCAAGAAGGAGGCCATCGACACCACCACGCCCACAGGCAAGTTTATGCTCACCGTCTTTGGGGCTGTGGCGGAGCTGGAGCGGGAGTACATCCTCCAGCGCCAGCGGGAGGGAATTGCCATAGCCAAGCAGCAGGGCAAGTACAAGGGCCGAAAACCATTGGTACCCCCAGGGTTCCAAGAGATGGTAATCCGGTGGAAGCGAGGGGAGATCACCGCGGTGGAGGCGTGCCGGCGGTTGGGGATAAGCAAGGCGACGTTCTATCGGAAAGTAAAATAAGGGCTCCCACTCAGGAGTCACTGGGAACTCGGCTGCCAGGGGATAAAGCCCTACCCCTCGGCGCTTGCTGGGAAAAAGAAAGAGGATGACGCAGACCGTCCTCTTTTTTTGCATTTTTAAATTGTGAATTCACTCCTACATGAATATAAAAAAATCCACAAGGAGTGAATTTAATGAAAAAATTAAGAGTATCGTTTGATCCAATCGGATACACCAGCAAACCATCTAAGACAGACATAAAGAAGATCAATAACCGGATTGCTCAGTGCATTAAGGAGATAAACACTCCCAAGGAAATGAAAACCTTTGCAGAAATGGTCGGAGCAGAGGGACATGCGTTTTGTCCCGCAACGTTCTTCAACGGCCGGCGCTGTAAGGAAAACTTTGAGCAGCAGCAACTTATTGCTTTGGACTTTGATAATGATAAACATAAAAACATGGTCACCTTTGATGATATCAAAGACAGGGCTGAGGAGTACGACCTTCCCATCTTATTCGCATATCAATCCATGAGCAGCCAGCCGGATTACCCGAAATTCCGGACGGTATTCTTAAACGATATTGCTATCCCTGACCAATCTGTTGCAACAGCGATGCAAAAATTTTTGGGCAAGATTTTCTCAGAAGCGGATCCATCTTGCTACAAAGACGTTTCCAAAATGTACTTTGGTGGGAAACGACTGTTGTATTTCGATGAGTCAATACCCACGATTGACCTGGAATCGCTAGTTCGTAATCTCACTTCCTATCTCAGAAGGGAAAAAGGATCAAAGCATTTGAAGGAACATGTGAGAACACTTTCCGACCAAACCGGTATTGCATTGACGGGTAGAGGAAATCTGAGTGTAACGGTAGTAGATGAAGCGGATGAATTTGATGGGCAAATTCATCCGACAGAAGCCGATGGTGCAGTTCTCCCTGAAACACTAAAAAATGGGGGGATTTTGCCAACCACTATTATGTATAAAAAGGACGATGGTGAAAATCCCCCATTTTCACGCTATTACAAAATAGAAATGAGAGGTTGCACCAGAATGGTTTCTGTCGGCAAGGGCGCAAAAGGTGGCCTTGCCGTAAAGCAACATAAACTCTATCGGTCGTCTGTTTTAGATGATATTCCATCAGTCTGTAGATTGTTTCGAGAATTCCTAAGTGGAGAGAGACGGCTACATCATGAGGAGGTATTTGGCATACTAAATAACCTGATTCAGGTGGAGTCAGGATATTTCAGGTTTTGTGAAAGAATTTCAAAATTCCCTTACGACGCTGATAAGTCGGAGAAGTGGATAGCAGATGCGAAGTATAACATTGAGCAGGGGTATTATCCGCAGCGATGTAATACCTTTTGCCCTTATAAAGACGAGTGTGAGCATGGTAAAAATATCCTGGTCACGGCCCACCCGCCAAGAAAACGAATGGAGAAAATTGCAGAGTATCAGGAGACCTACTATCCCTTGGAAGAGGTGCAGGAGGATATTTATGATAAGCTTTCCGAGGCGCTCACTTCCAGTACCGCAAATTTCACCATTATCTCTGCACAAACGGGAGCTGGGAAAACTTATAGCTATCTGAGAATCATGGAGGAACATCCCAATGTGCGATTTTTAATAGCTGCTCCCACAAATTTATTAAAGAATGAGATTTACAGCAAGGCTATGGAAAGGGGACTTTCGGTTTGCGTAACTCCATCGTTGGAATCTATCAAAGAAGAAATACCATATCAATATTGGAAGCATATTCAGCGACTGTATAAGATTGGAAAAAGTGGTGAAGTAGTTAATTATATTAAAAAAATATTAGAGAAAGATAAATGTCCAGCTTTACAAAAATATATGGATCAAAAAGAAAAAGTGAAACGGTCTCATGATTCTTTGATTACAACACATCGCTATATGTTAATGATGGATGAGGAGCGACTCGAAGAATTTGATGTTTGTATCATAGATGAAGATATATTCTTTAAATCTTTGATTACATCACAGTATGAAATTCCACTATCATCGCTGAAAAAATTGTCTAGCAAGACACGAGATAAGTATCTTCGCCATAAAATTAAAGAATTGCTACAGCAAGCAAAGGCGAATAGCTGTATAGAGTTGGATCGACTTGAATATATCGTTGATGAATCTAACAAGGAAGCAGAACTTTTTCAATTTGATATTTCACAGTTTTGTATGGCTGAAAAATATTACATACAACGGGCTTCAGAAGAGGATAAATTATCGGAGGACACCGTCGTATTCATTAGACCTGATACTTTTAAATCCATGAAATATATTCTTGTGTCCGCTACTGCGGATGAAACGATTTGCGAACAATTTCTTGACGATGTGGACATGGACTACCATCAATGCAAACAAGCAAAGTATAAAGGAAAACTTCTACAGTATCCGGAGCGTTCTATGAGCCGTTCCAGTATTGCGAACGACAAAGGAGTTGTACAGCGATTGATGTACCATTTTGACATGGAGGAGAGCCATGTTATCACTTTTATGAATCAAAATATCGGCCAGTTGCATTTTGGCAACACGGAGGGAAGTAACTCGTTAGAAGGTGATGATATCCTAGTCATTGGGACGCCGTATCACGCACCCTTCCTTTATAAGCTTGTTGCGCATAGCATTGGACTTGATTTTGATGAAGACGAGGAAATGACGATGCAGATGGTGGAGCACAATGGATATCGTTTTTGGTTTAATACCTTTGCAGATGAAAACCTGAGGTCGGTCCAATTCTGGATGATCGAAAGCGAATTGGAGCAAGCGATTGGTAGAGCTCGACTTCTTCGCCACGATTGCACCGTTCATTTGTTTTCAAATTTCCCCCTAAAGCAGTCGGAGATGGTAACTGAGTTTGATTATACCTGTTGCCAGGACACCCACTAGGATACAGTGGGAAGCAAGATAATCCGGGTATCTCGTGAATCTCTCGGTAAAAAGACTTCCATCCTACAACCATTTTGTAATATTATTTTACGGATGGGGGAAATCAAAGATGCACATCAATCCTGTTTTTGAGCTTACAAGGATAGTGGATGGAGAAGAATTCCAACGGCTGTTTACGCGGGTTCAGAAAGTACTTGACCCTGGCGATGGGGATGAGTATGTGGACCGGTCACTCAGCCACAAGGGACTTACGGTGGTCTATCGGAAAAGCCAATATAAGAAAAAAGTGCGGCTTGTCATCAACACAGCCGTGATGATAGGGGAAAGGCTGTTCGACCCATGGGATGCTTTCCAAAAGTTGAATCGGAGGGTTCGCAAATACTTTGGTGGACAATTAAGCCTGGAAGCTTTTACCGCAACTGGGGTGACGATGACAGCGGACCTCCCCATTGGAGATCAAGCCAGGGTATCGGCATATCTGCGTGTCCTGCGAAGGCTTGGTAGGGTAAAACATTTTTCTCCGGTCAGCTATGCGTGCTTCTCGGCCCACAACAGTTTCTGCCTGGAGGGGAACAGTAACGATACCATGTTTATGGCATATGACCTGCGCTCGCTGCTGGAGAAACAGTTGGGAAAGGATGCGGCTCCTTTGCTGGATCGCGCAAAGGGTGTGTTGCGGGTGGAAATCAGGCTGACTTCCGCAAGGGCGGTTCGGACTGCCTGCGGAAAAGACGAAGTAGAAGAACAACTGCTGTTTCTGTATGACCACAGCCAAGAGGTCTTCCTGGGTGTCTTTCAGAAGATTGTCCCGTATGGAGACAGCTACAAAAAGGGAACTGCTGTTGAACTCATCCGAAGAGAAATCTGTGATCCAAGGTTGAGGCGCCGGATGCTCCGGTTACTGGATTTGATACCGGAGAAGAAGTCACTTTTACAAGCCCAGAAGGCGATGCAATGCCGGAGAATGGATGAGGTTATGGATGCCTTTGCAAAGATTGGGCTGTCGCCAGTGACCATCAGTAAGCGGGACGCTGTGCAGTGCAATAAGAATCTGTATCAATATTTTACTTAATTGACAAGAAAAAAGCCCTCTGGAACTTTCTGCCCAATGTGTTGTAACATGGGCAGAAAGATGCCAGGGAGCTTTTTGCAATCAGATTAGAATCATTGGACTATTTGAGGCAGCGATTATCCGTGTGTCATCACTCACAGAAGATTGCACGGAATAAAACAGTTTTTCTCATCAATGGGGATGACTTCCTCGCACATGCAGACGATACCGCCGCTGCCACGGTCCAGCCCTGTCTTGTCCAGCACCTGGTACTTCTTGACCTCCCGCCGGTCGGGATTTGCGGACTTCTTGATTTCTAAGGGGTGGATCAGCCCGTTCGCCTCCACGATCACGTCGATCTCCTTGGCGTTGGAGTCCCGGTAGTAGGTCAGGTTCGCTTTCTCTGAGGAGTAGGAGAAGTTCTTCAGCAGCTCCATCATCACATGGTTTTCAAAGTAGTGGCCGCTGGCTGCCCCCTGCATCAGGGTGTCCCGGGTGGGCCACATGGACAGGTAGGCGCACAATCCCGTATCGCAGAAATACAGCTTTGGGGTTTTGGTCAGACGTTTCAGTTCGTTGTTGGCAAAGGGTGGCAGCAGGTAGATGATGCCCGCTCCTTGGAGAATATTGAGCCATATCTTGGCTGTGGGCTGGGAGATTTCGGCGGACTCGGCGAGGGTTCGGTAATTGACCTGCTCGGCAGTCAGGGCGGCGCAGGCGTTGAGAAACTTCCGAAACCGCACCACATCCGTGATCCCGCCTTCCTCTGCCACATCCCGCATCAGATAGGTTTCAATATAGGAGTTGAAATACTCCTGTCGCTGCTCCGAATCTGCCCGCAGAGCGTCCAGCATACCGCCCCGCCAAATGTACTCGAACACATCTACGATGTCACTCTTTTTGGCGGTTTTCTGCCGTTCCAGCAGACAGGGCAAAGAAAAGTCCAGCTTGTTGGAATACACCGTGCCGTCCACTTCCTCCTTGGACAGGCTGTAGAGCTCCAGGATCCCAATGCGGCCCGCCAAGGTGTCCCGGATGTTCTTCATCATCCGGTACTGCTGGGAGCCGGTGAGCCAGAACAAGCCCCGCTCCTCGCTCTCGTCGCACAGGATTTTGATCTGCTCAAACAGCTCTGGGGCCTTCTGAATCTCGTCAATGATGATAGGCGGCTTGTAGGTCTGGAAGAACAGCACCGGGTCCGACTGGGCCAGGGTCCTGGCCATGGTGTTGTCCATGGTCACATAGGTGCGGTTCTGTCCTTCCGCCAGGTGTTTCAGCATGGTGGTCTTGCCCACCTGACGGGCGCCCGTCACCAGCACCGCCTTGAAAAAGGAACTCATGTGCAGAAACTTCCGCTCCAATGACCGCTCCATATATGCCATACCAGCGCCTCCTTGTTTTAGGGAAATGTAAGATATACTTTATTTTATCCTAAAATATGGGGTGTGTCAACTGGGAAAAAGAGGCTGCCTCTGGCCTATCTGATTAGGGGTCTGCGTCTGTCATGGCGTACCAACTCCTATGTATTCCAGGTTTCTATTCAGCGAAAATCTTCCCGAACCTTGACTGTCTCTCAGCTTCATGGTAAAGTGAATGTAAGAACTGATGGAAGAGGTAAACGCAGACCGGGAGGCCCACGGAAAAAAGCCCTTTGACGATGATGACGAACCTCCGGCCCCAGCAAAGAAACGCCGGGACAACACCTCCAAGAAGAAGCTGGCCCGGCGGAAAAAAGAGAAGAAACGCACGGTGACCCGGAGTGTAACGGATCCGGACAGCGGCTTGTTTGTGAAGGGAGACCACAAGCGGCAGTTTGCCTATGAGGCCCACACGGCCTGCGACAAACATGGATTTGTGCTGGAGACCGCGGTTACCCCCGGAAATATCCATGACAGTGTGGCTTTTGATGAGGTCTATGACCGTGTAGTAGCTGCTTTCCCGGAAACGGAGACCATTGTTGCCGATTCCGCCTACAAAACTCCGCACATCTGCAAGAAGGTATTTGAAGATGGCCGTGTTTTATCCACAGCCTATAAGCGTCCGCAGACCCTGAAGGGCGGGCACGAGTGGTGGAAGTATGTGTATGACGAGCATTATGACTGTGTGCTCTGCCCGGAATACCAGGTGCTGACATACCGGATCACCAACCGGGACGGATACCGGGAGTACCGAAGCGACCCCAAGATCTGTGCCAGCTGCCCCACCCGACATCTGTGCACCCATTCCAAAGATTGTGTCAAAACAGTACAGCGGCATATCTGGAAAGACTACGAGGACTTGGCAGACGACGCCCGCTACACCCCAAAGTACAAGGAACTGTACAAGCGGCGCAAGGAGACCATTGAACGAGTCTTTGCCGACGCCAAGGAAAAACACGCCATGCGCTATACTCAATACAGAGGCTTGACCCAGGTTGCAAACTGGGTGAAGCTTAAATTTGCTGCCATGAATCTGAAAAAGCTGGCCAGATGGCTGTGGAGGGACACTGTTTCTTCCTTTGCCTTCCTCTTGATCTTGCCAATATATGCGAAAAAACCGGTTCACGCTTGATGCATGTCCGGGTTTCTCGATAGGCTGAAAATACAATTATAACAATTGAGAATTGATTTTTTTGGATAAGTTGTGATATTGTGTGTCCAACAAATCACGAAGGAGGAAGTGAGGACTTATGGCAGTGCGCCGAGCACGAGCTCAGGCTCCAAAAGGCCGTCTAAAAAGGGGAATACAGTATCTCACTAGGGAGTATGATTTATACTTGATGCTGATTCCCATGATTTTGTTCTACATCTTATTTTCCTAGGGGAGTACGTCACCCAAACAGGGAAGGTCCGGCGAGTGGACGATTTCTATCAGGTGTTGGCGCTGGACTGTGGAGTGGTGACTTTTGAGGATATCCGAGAGTTGGAAATCAACGGTGTGGAAGGAGCGGAGGCAGTATGAAAGAATGCGCCCGACGGAAACAGTATGTGGAAGTGGTGGTCACGCACTGCATTGATGGCAGCGTCCAGCCCCAGAAGATCCTCTTGGCAAATGGTCCGGCCTTTGAGATCGAGGAGAGTCGAGAGGCTGTGAACATCCAGGATTCCATCACCGGAGAACCTGCCCGTCGCTTTGTGGTGAAAATCAGGGGGAAGGAGACCTTCCTCTATGAAGCCTCCGGCAGGTGGTTTGTGGAGATGAAGGAATAGCTGAGGTGTTCAAACAATGTTCTGACCTTTTTGGGCGGATTTTGATTTTCCAGATCTGTGATGGTATCGTCAATATCCAAGGAGATCAGCTGAACACCAGCATCTTTCAGTTTCTGATAGTCGATACTGTAAATGCTGGGCTGGTAAACGTCAGGGACGTAGTATTTCCGAAACAAACCATGCAAACTTAAGAACAAGTGGATCCCCTGTAGGCACCTGCCCACAGGGGATTTTTCTATGGGTCATGGGGGAGGGCAGATCTGAACTTTCTGGAAAGCAGCCTGCATTTCTTTTTGTTAATTTTGGAGTGCTTTTTTAAATTTGTGAAAGAACTATGGGGTCGTTTTCATACGGGGTTGTGTAAAAAATAGGGGAGATTTTACGATCAATGTTAAACCTACCTGACCTTCGGTTAATTGATTGGAAACTGTCTTGAAACCGTTTTTGCCCTGTGCTATAATGCAGCCGCAAATGAAAGGAATGGAATTTAGGGAGAGAATATGCCCTGTGTAAAGGAGGATCAAGACCAGTCCACATGGAAGAACAAATTCAACTCAAACAGGTCAAAAAGCAGTATGAGGGCAGTGAAGAGCCTGTCATCGAAAATCTGAATCTAACCATCCGGAAGGGAAGCTTCACCATCTTGTTGGGGCCTTCCGGATGTGGAAAATCCACCACGCTGCGCATGATCGCCGGATTGGAAGCGCTCTCAGAGGGAGAGCTGGATATTGAAGGTCAAGACATGGACGGTGTAGCGCCCCGGGATCGTGATGTAGCCATGGTGTTTCAAAATTACGCGTTATACCCCACTATGAATGTCCGAGACAATATTGAGTTCGGTTTGAAAAACGCCAAAGTTCCCAAAGCCGAACGGGAACACCGAATCCGCGAGGTGTGCGACATGACTGGCCTGACGGAATACCTGCGGCGCAAGCCGGGGGCCTTGTCCGGCGGCCAGCGGCAGCGTGTGGCTCTGGCCCGAGCCATGGTCAAACATCCCTCCATCTTTTTGATGGACGAACCTCTTTCCAATTTGGATGCCAAGCTGCGCAGCCAGTTGCGAAGCGATTTGATCGAGCTGCATCATAAAATGAATGCCACATTTATCTATGTCACCCATGATCAGATCGAGGCCATGTCCATGGGAACGGACATCGTCCTGATGAACCAGGGAAAGATCATGCAGCAGGGAAGCCCTGAGGAGATCTACCGTACCCCGCAGAATGTGTTCACAGCCAGATTTATCGGCAGCCCTGCCATGAACGTCTTTCCCTGTAGCCAGCTGAACCCGGCAGGCAAGCCGGAAAACGCGGCGTATGTGGGCGTACGTCCGGAGCATCTTTCCATTTTCTCCAGGGAGGAAGGAATCCCGGAGGATGGGGCCCTTGTTTTGGAGGGGAGAGTGTTGACCCGGGAAATGCTGGGCAGCGAAACCCTTTACAAAGTGGAGACAGAAGTGGGACCTGTCCAGGCCAAGGTGTTCGACGAGCATGC
The DNA here is from genome assembly GCA_905215055.1 of uncultured bacterium. Taxonomy (GTDB): domain Bacteria; phylum Bacillota; class Clostridia; order Oscillospirales; family Acutalibacteraceae; genus Acutalibacter. The sequence continues at coordinate 30,283 of CAJMOH010000002.1, read as the reverse complement.
AGGATGCAGCGGCACCGTGACGCTGGTGGCCAGCGGTGACAACCTGCATTGGTTTGATCAAAAGGAGGCACGTATATGACTTCGGCGGAACCGGAATTGCAGGGCAATGCATCCCTCATGGGGTCCTCTCGGATCGCCCCTCAGTCCAGAGTGAAGAAGGGCCGCAAGCGGATCGCTGAGAAAGCGGTGCCCTACTTGATGATCGCCCCAGCCATGATCATTGTGGGCGTGTTTATGATCTATCCCATTGTGTATATGATCTACCTGGGATTTTTCGATTGGGATATGCTTTCGGATAAGGTGTTTGTGGGGTTGGATAACTACATTACCATGTTTACCGATAAGGAGTTCTGGCAGGTGGTGGGCAACACCTTCACCTTTATGATCATGATGGTGCCGCCCTGCCTGATCATCTCGCTGCTGTTGGCGGTCTATCTGAAAAAGAACACCTTCATCAACAAGCTGATTCAGAACGCGATCTTCTTGCCCAATATCGTCTCGCTTGTCTCCATCTCCTTCATTTGGATGTGGATGATGGATTCGGACATGGGCCTGTTCAATTACCTGTTGGGCCTGTTGGGGATCGATCCGGTCAACTGGTTGGGGGATAAGAGAACCGCTATGCTCTCCCTGGTGATCGTGAATGTTTGGAAAAACCTGGGGTACTACACCTTGATCTTCATTGCGGCGCTCCAAAGCATTCCCAAATACCTGTACGAAAGCGCCGAACTGGACCGGGCAAAGCGGCATCGCGTGTTCTTGAAAATCACATTGCCCATGATCAGCCCCACCATTTTCTTCATGGCGTTGATGGGAATCATCAGCTCCTTCAAGACCTTTGAAGCGATCAGCTTGATGACCTCCGGCGGGCCGGCAAACTCCACCAATACCATCGTGTATTACCTGTACCAACAGGGCTTCACCTATTACAAGATCGGGTATGCGTCTGCGGTGGGTGTGGTGCTCATGCTGCTGGTGGGGTTGCTCACACTGATCTATTTCCTGGTCGTATCCAAGCGCGTCCATTACCAGTAAAAGGAGGAAGCTATCCGTGTCTGTATTGAAACAGGTCCCCCGTTGGATCCTGAATGCAATCTTGCTGCTGATCTTTTTTGTGCCCTTTTATTGGATGGCTTTAACCTCCATCAAAAGCTTGAGCGAGACCATGCAGTTTCCACCATCTTTCCTGGTCCTCAGTGCCCAATGGAGCAATTTTGTGCAGGTGTTTCAAGAGGTGGATTTTTTACACTACCTGAAAAACAGCTGTATCATCACGGCGGCCATCATGATCGCCCAGTTTGCCACGTCCATCCCAGCTGCCTATGCCTTTGCACGGTATAAATTCCGGGGACGTCAAGTCTTTTTTGGCGCGGTGCTGGCTACGATGATGGTTCCTGCCCAGCTGATCTTTGTGCCCATTTTCTTGCTGCTCAGCCATCTGGGATTGATCAACACCTATTGGTCCTTGATCCTGCCCCAAGCCACCAGCGCCTTTGGCATCTTCATGCTCCGGCAGGCCTTTATGCAGGTCCCCGAAGAGATTCTGGAGGCCGCCCGGATGGACCGGGCCAGCGAGTTTGCCATTATCCGCAAGATCATGCTTCCCATGGCTGGGCCTTCCTTGGCCATGTTGGCGCTGGTCACGTTCATCGGCGCCTGGAACGATTATTTCTGGCCGCTGATCCTCACCACAAACGAGACGGTGCGCACCTTGCCGGTGGGAATCACCATGCTGCGCAACGTGGAATCGGGCGTCGCCTACAACGTGGTGATGGCAGGCAATTTGCTCATGCTTCTGCCCATCTTAGTGGTCTATCTGTTGGCTCAAAAGCAGATCATCAAAGCTTTTTCCTATACCGGCGTGAAATAAACTACGCCACCACACAAGAGACAAATGATGAAATGAGAAAACGAAAGGAATGACTTGTCATGAAAAAGTATGTATCCGCAATTTTGGCCTTGGTGTTGAGCCTGTCCATGGCGGCTTGCTCAGCTTCCGGCAGCACCATCCAAACCTCTTCCCAGGACAGTTCCCCAGAGACCTCCACTTCGGAAAGCGCCTCTGCGGACAGCACCTCAGAGGAAGGCGCGTCTGAAGGCACCACCGAGATCACCTTCTGGTATGCCAACGATATTCAAGATATGGTGGACACCATGGTGGAGGATTTTAACTCCACAGTGGGCGAAGAAAAGGGTGTCCATGTTACGGCGGAGTATCAGGGCAACTATGTGGAGTTGCAGCAAAAACTCCAGGCTGCCGCTGTGGCCAAGACGGTGCCGGACGTCACTGTGCTGGAGATCAGCGCGATCAGCAATTTTGCCCAGGGCAATGTGATTGCACCCCTGGACGACTACATTGCGGCGGATAGTGTGGATATGACGGACTTCTGGGAAGGCATGCTGTATAACTGCAAGATCAACGACCAGTATTATTCCATGCCCTTCCTGCGTAGCACAACCATTATGTTCCTGAACAACACCATCATAGAGGAAGCAGGTCTTGACCCTGACGAGCTGAAAACCTGGGACGACGTGGTGGAGTATTCCCGCATCATCAAGGAGAAAACCGGGAAATACGGCCTGTCCACCTGCGGCTATAACTGGTTCTTCGAATCCATGATGCTTTCCCAGGGTTCCAGCGTGCTCAATGAGGATGAGACAGCCACCAACATGAATACCGATACCGCCAAAGAGATCATTTCCATGATCAAGCAGATGAAAGACGAAGGCACTGCTCACATTTACACCACTAGCGAGCTGGACAAGCTCACCATGGATCTGATGAACCAGAACGCGGCCATCTTTTTGAACTCCACCGCCGGGTCCAGCCAGGTGCGTCAGGTGGCCGAGGAGCAGGGCTTTGACTTCCAGGCAAACTTTATGCCCATGGGCACCCAGTACGGCACTTCCGCAGGAGGCTGCAACCTGGCGATCACCTCTGCCATTGACGACGCTCACAAACAGGCCGCGTGGGAGTTTGTAAAGTGGATGACCGAAGCGGACCAGACTATTTATTCCAGCCAGCAGACCGGCTACCTGGTCACCCGCAAGAGCGCTGCCGAAGCACCAGAAATGGAGAGCTGGTATGAAGAGTATCCGGAGTACAAAGTGGCCATCGATCAGCTTCAGTATGCCACTGGCCGTCCTGTGACTCCCAGCTACACGGAGATCGACCTGGAGATCGACGAGGCTCTGGATAATATCTGGTGCTCCGACGCAGATATGGATTCCACACTGGCAGATTTGGAATCCCACATCAACGGCCTGCTGTGAGGCACCCTATGAAACAGAATTTACCGAAAATCCTGGGCCATCGGGGTGCTTCTGCCCAGGCACCAGAAAACACAAAAGCTGCCTTTGAAATGGCCTATAAAATGGGTGCGGATGGCATTGAGACCGATTTGCAGCTGGCCGTTGACGGAACCATTGTGGTCCACCACAACTACCGGGTGGACGGAACCAGCAATGGTACGGGAGCCATTTGCCGCATGACCCTGGAAGAGTTAAAGCGCTTGGATATGGGCGCCTGGAAAGGGGAGGAGTTTGCCGGGCAGACCATCCTGACTTTGGAGGAACTGCTGAACTGTGTAGAGAATTTCCCCTGCATCAATTTGGAGCTGAAAGCCCCGGTGGATCGGACAAAGCCCTTTGTGAAACCGGTGGTGGAAGCCATCCGCCATCATGGCCTGGTCGAGGAAGTGATCCTCTCCTCCTTTGACCTGGATCTGTTGCGGCAGGTGAAGCTGCTGGATAGCCGGATGCGGGTGGGATGGCTGACTTCCGGCAGCGGGGAACAGAAGGGCTGGGATGGGCTGGTCGAAAAGCTCTCCCAGGCGATAGAGTCCCCGGATGACAGCGAGCTTTCCTTGGTGGCCCGTGCCATGTTCCCCGGGATGGATGCACAGCAGCTCCAAGCACACTTTCGTGACCGCAAACCCTTTCCCCAAGCCATCGATGCGTTGGATTTTCCCATCGATTGTTTTCATCCCCACTATCAGACGTTGTTGGAGGATCCCACCCTGGTGGAAGAAATGCACCAGCGGCATATCCAGGTCAATCCCTATACAGTGGACGACCTCAAAGACTTAGCAGCTCTGCGGGATATGGGGTGTGACGGAATCATTACAAACCGGGTGGATACCGGGTTGTCTGTGTGTCGCTTTTTCAAGGAGGCGTAACACGATGGCATTTTTGCAGGTGGATTTTTTTAGTGAGACCTTCGGCATGAGCATGAACATGAACGTGATCTTGCCCCAGGAGATCCAAGTTCCCAATCCGGTGAATGGGGGGCGGTTCCCCAAGCCTTACCCGGTGATGTACTTGCTTCACGGCTGGAACGGAGACCATACGGTGTGGGAGCGTCGCACTTCCATTGAACGGTATGCGGCCCAAACAGGGATTGCCATTGTCATGCCGGCAGTGCACTTGAGCTTCTATTCGGACATGGCCTGTGGCCTTCCTTATTGGACATATCTGAGCCAGGAACTGCCCAACGTGTGTTGTCAAATGTTTCCCCAGCTCTCCACCCGCCGGGAGGATACCTGGGCGGCTGGACTCTCCATGGGCGGATATGGGGCGCTGAAACTTGCCCTGGGTGCACCGGAAAGGTTCAGTATGGGTGCTTCCCTGTCCGGGGCGGTGGATGTTGCCTCCATGGTCCACCGGATGGCTTCCGCGCCTGCCCCCCAGGAAGATGGAATTGTCCGGCCGAAATTGTCCTTCTTGAAGATCGTGACCAGTATTTTTGGCCCAGAGGATCAGATTAGCGGCAGTGAAAACGACCTGTTCGCGTTGGCCAAAAAGCTGAAAGAGGAGGGAAAGCCCATGCCTCGCCTGTATCAGTGGTGTGGCAAGCAGGACCCTCTGTACCAGGATAACTGCCGCCTTCGGGATTACCTGATGTCTCAAGGCTTCCCGCTCACTTGGGAAGACAGCGATGGCGACCACCAGTGGGAATACTGGGACGCCAAAATCGCCGATGTGCTCCAGTGGATCGGGACCCAGCGAGAAATAAACCGTTGAATAGATCGTTCCTCAAACGAGAAGGCCACCCCTATTCGGGGTGGCCTTCTCGTTGCTACACATTGCTACATTAGACATGTGGGGGAGAGGGTTCTCGCCAGATTCCCCTGTGGCGGGATTTGGGCGATGTCTTTTTCGGAACCATCCCACATTGACTTTGTCTTAAAAATGACATCCATCCCCCCGGTCATTGCCGTCTTATTTCACCTGTTCGGTGAGCCAGCTGAGAATGCCATGCTCGTTGTTGTAGGTCAGGATCCAGCAGTTGTGGTTCTCCGCAAACAGCTCCTTGAGGGAGAGGTTTGGATCGGTGGCGATGCCGTAAGCTTGCAGCTCTTCCGGACTGTAGAGGGTGAGGTGCGCGTCTTGATTGCCCCGGTCCCGCAGTTCCAGAATCCCATCCACAATATACTTGTGACGGTAGATGGTGTGGTCCACATAGGCCGCAGAGATCCACAGTTTTCCATGGGTCAGGCCCCGCAGAATGGCGAAGGACTCTGGGGTCATGGTGGGGCAGACAGGGGCCGAGGCAGCGAACAGGTCCGCGCCAACGCTCATGGCACACAGGGCCCCACCACCGCCCATGGAGAGACCAGTCACATAGACCCGGTGAGGATCCACCTGCCCAGCGGCAATCATTTTGCGGATGATGTCGCAAATTTGGGACAGATAGGTCCGGGTCCAGCCGTAGGTGATGTTCATGGTGGCCTCTGCAAAACTCTGCCGGGATGCCCTGGTCTGGTCCGCTGTCTTGGGGCGCGCAGGAGCCTGAGGCGCCATGATGTACATGTCCGGGTACCGCTCTGCCAGTCGAATGGCGCCTACGGTTCCAACCATCTGGGAGAAATTGTCATTCCCCGACTCTCCCACCCCGTGGAGGAACAGGATCAGCGGCCGGGGCACCGAGGCCTCAGGACGATAAAGCCGGTAGAGCACGGAACCCTCCTGCTCCGCAGTAAAGGCATCTAATCCCTCCACATGCTCCTCAGTGACATCCTTGCGGGAGTATGGGAATCTCTTTCACTACGGTTATAGCGGAGGAATGGGATCTGCCGTTCCTGTAAATGACGAGGCGTTTTTCCAATACCTGGAGGAGTCGGGTATCCAGCCAGACACCGTGGCTTCTGTGCGGACAGCTGTGGAGCGCATTGACAGCGCCAAAGTCTACTCCGATTTGGATCAGGATATCTATGAGCTATACGAGACATGGCACTTTAGTTATGGCCGGCTGGACACCCCCTTGGAAGAGCTGGTGGACCAGACCATCTCCTCCATGGAAATGACTCTGGCGGAGTGAGCCTATGAAGCGCGCGTGGAAAGGATATCTGCTCATTGCCCCCATGCTGGCCGGTTTTTTGCTGTTCTATGTGGTCCCCTTCGGTCAGGTGGTGTGGGATTCCCTGTCCCAGGGCACGGGAAAGAGCCAGCTGTTTGTAGGGCTGGAAAATTACACCCGCATGTTCCAAAATGATATGTTTCTCCAGGCCTTTGGGAACACCCTGCGGTTCCTGGGGATTGGCCTGCCGGTGATTCTAGTCCTGGCCTACGCTTTGGCCCTGTTTTTAAAAAGCCAAGCCCAGCGGTTCCGAATGCTGCGGGCGGTGTTTCTGCTACCCTATGTGATGCCTGTGGCGGGTACGGTGCTGCTGGTGGACCTGCTGTTTTCCAAGGAAGGGCTTGTCAACCGGGTGCTGCTGGCTTTGGGCCTGCCCCTTGCAGACTGGCTCCAGTCCCCTGCGGCCTTTTGGGTGATGTTGCTGCTCTACCTTTGGAAAAGTACTGGATACGCAGTGGTGCTACTGCTCTCTGGACTGCTGACCATTCCACAGGAACACTACCAGGTGGCCCAGGTGGAGGGAGCATCCCCCCTGCAAACCTTCCGCTATGTGACGGCTCCCCAGATGTGGTACGCGCTGTTCTTGGCTTTGGTGTTCTCTCTGATCAACGCCTTTAAGTGTTTTCGGGAGATCTTCCTGGTGGGGGGAGAGCATCCCCATGAATCGGTGTACATGCTCCAGCACTTCATCAACAACTCCTTTGCCAATTTGAACTACCAGCGGCTGAGTGTGGCTTCGGTGCTGCTGTTTCTGGTGATCGCCTTGGTCCTGGGACTGTGCACCCTGTGGGTGCTGCGAAAGGAGGCGGCTCGGTTATGACTTTGACCCGCTCTCCAGTATTGCGCTTTTTCGCAGGGGCTGTCACTGTGATCCTGCTCCTCACCATTTTAGGGCCCTTTTTCCAGGTGGTCTATGGAGCGCTGTTTCCCCAAGTGTCCGGCTTTTCAGTGGAGCCTGTCTACACCGTGTTCCTGGCCACCCCGGAATACCTGCTGGTGTTTTGGAGGACCTTGGCCCTCTGCGCCTTGATTGTGGTTAGCCAAGTGGTGTTGTCTGTCCTGGCGGGGTTGGGTTTTGCCAAGTACAATTTTCCCGGAAAGGGTCTGTGCTTTTTCCTGTTGCTGGTGGTCATGGTGCTGCCGTTGCAGGTGACTTTGGTGCCCAACTTCCGGATTTTAGGAACCTTAGGCCTGCTGGATACCCAGTGGGCGCTTGTCTTGCCAGCGATGTTCGCCCCTTTGGGCACCTTCCTGATGACCCAGAGCTTCCGGGCGGTGCCCGATGAGATCCTGGAGGCTGCCCAGCTGGACGGAGCATCCATGGGAACGGTCCTATGGAGGATCCTGGTGCCCAGCAGCAAAAACGGCTTGGCCTGTGTCATCGTCCTCACTTTTTTAGAGGCTTGGAACATGGTGGAACAGCCCATGGCCTATTTGAAGGATGTTTCTCAGCATCCCCTGTCCGTGGCACTGGCCACCACCCAGGCTCGGGACGTGGGTGTGCAGCTGGCTTGCTGTCTGCTGGCGCTGTTGCCGCCTTTGCTGCTGTTCCTTGGCTTCCATAAGGAGATGATCCAAGGCATTGCACTGCAAGAAGATTGGGCGGGGGAGTCCAGTCATCGGGGATTCTCCCGGGCTCTTGCGGTGGCCTTGGTGGTGCTGGTGGAGTGTACGTTGCTTTCTGGGTTTGTCTCGCGAGAGATGGTCATTCAGGTGGCTACTGCCAGCCCACGCACCGACAATGAGCGAGGCACCAACAGCTTGCCCCTGGACGCGTTCCATCAAGAGGAGGACGGCACATTCCTCTATTTGCTAGAGGAGAGCTCCGGGTTGTTGGAGGGGACGCGAATCCGCCGGATTGCTGGGGACATTTTAGGTGTGGAAGGGGAGACAGCTTTCACTGCTGGGCTTCAGGAAAGAGGCTCCTATGTGATGTACGCCTCCCGTCCCTTGAAGGACGAGGCTCTAGCAGAGAAAGTGGAGTCCGGGGAACCGGCTCCTGACACCTATCTGCTTTGGGCGCCGGAGGACATGGAACTTCCCCTGGATGCCCCTTCCGTTCAGGCAAATGGTGGCAACGTGTGGCTACTGCCCCAGGAGGAGGCTACTCAACCCTTCCTGACCCAGCGGGAGCTGGCCAGCCTTCTCCCAGCGGACCAGAGAGGGTACTGCCGGCTGTTCAGCTTCCAGGAGATGGAGCAGTTTGCCCGGGCGCTCCCCCGGGTTGGTCTTGCTGTGGTTTTGATGGCAGCTCCCTTGGTGTGCTGCGCTGGGATGTGCCTTTCCCTGGGCCCACGGAAAAAGCGATTCTTCAAAGTCCTGTGGGACGTTCTGACGGTAGTGGGTCTTGGTGGCCTGACGGTTCTGCTCATGGGACTGGACCTTCCCAGCTCTTTACTGCCTCCCAATATGTTGTTTGATTTAGGCTATTTCATTCGAACCTTCCATTTGATTGGAGAGAGTCTAGCAGCGAATCCAGAGAATTCCGCCTGTGTGGAGCTGAAAACCCTGCTGGTTGGACAACTTCGGACCATGGGGATGGTGATTGCCGGGGGAATTCTGGTGCTGGCTGCCCTGCTGGCAGGTGGCGTGTTCCTGCAAAGGAAACGGAAACGGGCGCAAGAAGGAAGACATTTCAAGAGACAGCGAGAACATGGGTAGGTTGAAGAAGTGATTACAGCGGGATTTGGTTTTATGACACAACCATTACGGGTATAAATTGGGGTGGCTTGTGTTGTTGCTTGACAACGATCCTTTCTTTGAGTGTTGTACAAGGATGGATTTGTGCAACTGATTATCGGTGTGTGGTCCATCTGCTTTGGCTGGTTTCTACAAGTTCCAGATAACCTGCATGCTCCCGTCCTCTCGGACCCGAATTTGGTGGAGCATTATCATGGCGACGGCCTTTTTTTCTGTGTAGTCTGCACGCTTCCAGGACTTTACCAAGTCAATGGCGTCGTCTGTCTCCCGTTCCAGATCTAACAGCTCCTCCATGCGCGATTGGAGAGCTATTCGGTATTGTTTCAGTTGGGTGGCCTTCTGGTTGACGATAGCCAACAAGTCTTGGTTGAACCCACCTGTCAACATGGTGTCCAGCAATTGTTTTTCAGACTGTTCAATGGCCTTGACCTTTAGCTTCAGGTCGTTGAGCGCCCCGTGGTCCTCCTTGCGCTTGTGAAGGCCTGCCCTGTTGAACTCCGCCAGTTTCACCCCAATGCACTGGGAGACCATGTCTTCCAAATCCTCCGCATAGATGGACACCTTTGGCCCGGTGCAGATCTTTTTGTGGGATTTCCCTGTGCAGTTGAAATACCGCCGCGCCTCTCCAACTTGGTTGGCCTTTCCTTTGACGGTGGTCATGGTGTGGCCGCATTTCCCACAAATCACCTTCCCGGCCAGCCAGCTGGTAGGGTTGCTAAAACTGTTGGTGATCTGCCGGTTCTGTTCCAGCTTCCGCTGGCACTGAAGCCAGATGTCCGACGCCACAATTCCGGGATGGGACAGTACCACCAGTTTCATATCTATGATATCATTCGGGCAGGAGCCCTGCACTTGTCGTCTACTTGTCATCTACTTGTCAAAATTGTATTTTTAGGAAGGGATAGTATGCACATATGTTTTGGAGTCGTTGCATCGATACTCAACTGCTGTCGGAAAGGTATCAACCAATCTGATTTTATTGCCAGAATCGCATATTGTCTTGATAAAAAAAGCAGTTATTTTACAGAAAATTATTCCAGCCTCGAAAATAAGAAGGAAATCAAAGGAGATGATCCGGCAGCCAACAAACTCCTTCGTTGTAAACGAGATTATGTTCTTTACAGTAAAGACATCCCATATGCGATCAGCCTATCCGATGTCATCAAAGACTTCGAAACCTACGTGCAACCTTGGATCGACGAAGATCAAAAACCTGCAATCATATTAGCATTGCTCGATATTATTGGACAGGATACAAAAATCGATTTTGAAAAGAAAAATACTTTCATGCAATTCATGGGAATCGAATGTGATAAGTTGCTCCGACAAGATACATTTGCATTCTCTGATTTTTTGTGTCGGCTGTTGCTTTACTCCGTGGGCAGCAATATCCCCAATACCACCGGCCAAAGTTTTATCAGCTCCATAAATAAAAACTTTATTCTAAATACGAAAAATCTCTATAAGAACGAATATCAATGGGACTCTGAAACGCAGACACTTGTGCTGACATTTCAAATAACATTTGATACCTACGAGCATGCGCTGCACACTCACTCCGTTAAAGATTTTATCGAAAAGGTTGATCCTTCCAATTGCCTGAATTTTGTATACGTGGAGAAAAGTGAAGATTTTATCAAGCACATCCAATGCAGCATACACACACTGTTTGGTCCCTTTGCATTGGCGAATCCTGGATTTATCGTGCAAAAATTGCAGGAATTCACGGAAACACTGGACGATTACACGTATTACCTCGGAATAAATATGCGACTAGCTGATCCGATCGACAGTATGAATTTTTTTGTTCCAATATTTCGAGATGAAAATGCGCTAGCAGCACTTGATTTTGTAGAAAAAACTCGCAACTATCGAAAACAGCTTGTTTCTATTCATCAGGAGATCTGTGCCCATATGATCTTCAATGCAAAGTACTTTCCCCGTGAACAGGGACAAAGTTCATAGTATCGACTGTAAAAAAGAATGGTATGGCTGGTATCATACCAGTAATACCAACCATACCATGGCCCTGGCATCCCCATCGGAGAGGGTGACATGCTCGCCGCTTTCGGTGGGGTAGACGTTCTTGATCATTTTCTTGGTGCTGTCGGCCTTGATGATGACGGCGATGATACCGGGGGAGAGGTTACTCAGAATTTTGGATTGACTCCATATGGGAATAAATATTCTTAATGTGTAGAACAGGGTCTCTCTTGCCGATTGTCACCGGAGAAAGACCGATCTCTGCAAAGGCTGCCATAACCTTGTCCATCTGCCGACACGGCATCCCCTTCTGCGCCAGCAGCGCTTTTTTCTCGGGAACTAAATCGATCAGCCACAGCATACGCCGCCGCATTTGCTAATTACTGGCTTGGCTTCGGGCATCCTCCTTCTATATAAATTTCCCAGTTGGTGTAGTGGTATCAATAGTTTCCTTTCTGGAGACAAATTCTACGCCCTTTGTTGTCAGCTACACGATCTAATCCAACATATGCTTTTCTTGCAGTATCTCCTCCCCCCTCAATGATATATTCTCCCTATAGAACCAGCGATGAAGGGAAGAGATCATTTGTCAAAGGGTCAGATTTTTAAAATCGTCCTGTTGGTGGTCACGATAGCGCTGTCTGCCATACAGGGGATCACGGAAATGGATGGGGATAGCACCACAGACAACGGTCAATAGCATTTAGTAAAAGAAGGGTTCCCTGGTGAGGGAGCCCTTCTTTTGCGTTTTCAACAATCATGAAGGAGGTACAAAGTATGCCCGCCAATGTAGAGAGTATGTTTTATGTCCGTCAGGCCCCCTGGCATGGGCTAGGTGTCCGGGTGGAGGAAGCTCCCAGCTCCAAGGAGGCCCTAAGGCTTTCCGGCCTGGATTGGCAGGTGATCCAGCAGCCCATCATGACCACCGGGGACATCCCCATCCCAGGCTATAAAGCAAATCTTCGGGATACCGACCACCAGGTGCTGGGGGTAGTCACCGACCGTTATCGTGTGGTACAGAATGCCGAAGCCTTTGCCTTTACCGACGCGCTGCTGGGGGAGGGGGTCAAATACGAGACAGCCGGTTCCCTGCAAAACGGCAGGAAGATCTGGCTGCTGGCCAAGCTCCCCGACCGGTACATCATCGAGGGGGACCAGGTGGAGCCCTACCTGGTGTTCAGCAACTCCCACGACGGCAGCGGGTCCATCAAGGTGGCCATGACCCCCGTTCGGGTGGTGTGCCAGAATACCTTGAATTTGGCCCTGTCCTCCGCGAAGCGAGTGTGGTCTACCATCCATGTGGGGGATCTTGCCGGGAAGATGGACGAGGCCCACAACACGTTGCTTCTGGCGGAGAAGTACATGGGCCAGCTGGGAATGGAGTTTTCCCGCCTGTCCAAAACCAAGCTGTCTGACCAGAAAGTGCTGGACTACATCGACCTGCTCCTGCCCATGGACGACCAGCCCACAGACACCCATCGGAAGAACATGACCCGCCTGCGGGAAGATATGAAGCGCCGGTACTTTGATGCCCCCGATCTCCGTTATGTGGGGAAGAACGCTTACCGGTTCCTCAACGCCGTCAGCGACTTCGCTACCCACGCCAAGCCTTTGCGGGAGACAGCCAGCTACCGGGAGAACCTCTTTGCAAAAACCATGGAGGGGAATCCTTTGATGGACCGAGCCTATGAGCTGGTTTTGGCGGCGTAATAAAACTATTGGAAATGTTCGGCCGGGAGATTGCGTATCTCCCGGCCCTTTTCATTTTGGGAGGAATGCCTTTGGAGATGTGGAACAGAGACGCTCCGTCGATTTGACTCATCAGGTAAACCGCAAGGATTCTCACGCAAAACGCGCCAACTACACCTTGTACCATGACAAACACGGTTTTTCCGCAGCCGTTAAAATAGCCTACAAAGCAAAAGAGAACCGCAGTGAGCAGACAGTCGATGGCGTAGGCTTTCAAATAATCGTGGGCGTAGGCGATCACTTCTCCCTCACTGGAGAAGATGGCGGACAACAAATTGCCCGCGAAAAACGCGATGCATCCCATGATAAAACCGGCAACCAATGCTGTCTTGATCCCATAAAACAGGGCTTTGCGGGAGCGTTCAAATTTTCCGGCTCCGTTGTTCTGTGCCACAAAGGCAGAAATGGCCTGCATATAGGCGGAAGCTACCAGCATCAGAAAGACGCAGACCTTCTCAGCAACACCAACAGCAGCAGATTCCCTAACGCCCATACTGTTGACCACCACTTGAATAAAAAGAAAGGAAAACTGAACCAGCAGCTCCTGCAAGGCAATGGGTACACCCACCAGCAAAATCCTCTTTACGCAAGCCGGATCAAACCGAATGTATTTTTTAGAAAAAAGTAAAGGGCAGGCTCTTTTTGCCAATAAAGTAAAGGGAAAATACCACGCTGATCCCCTGAGCAGATACGGTTGCAATGGCAGCTCCGGCGGCGCCCATGCCAAAAACCGCCACCAGCAGCAAATCTCCAAAAATATTGATGGCACAGGCAATGGCAACCGTAAGAAGTGGTGTTTTGGAATCGCCAATGCCGCGAAAAACGGCACCAATCACATTATACGCGATGATGAAAACAGTGCCGATCCCACAAATCCGCACATAACCGCTGGTCTGTGAAAAGGCCTCTGCGGGTGCGTGCATAAAGCTGGCCAGTGTATCACTGAAGGGAACCACGAAAGCGGTTACCACAACAGCAAGCACAGCGAAAATTGCAATACCGGTTCCAATACCTTTTCCAGCCTTTTCGGGTTTTCCAGCTCCAATACAATCCCCAACAAAGACAGTCACGCCCATGGAGAGACCAGTGATGACCATGGTAATCATGTTAAAAAGCTGACTGCCGGAGGCCACACCGGATTGCTCAAAGGTGTCCGCGAACTGCCCCACGATAATCAGGTCTGCCGCACCGTACATGGCCTGTAAAAAAAGTGCCAGCAGAACTGGAAATGCAAAGGAAATCAGGGACTTTAAAATGTTTCCCTGAATCAAACTATGTTCTCTTGTCTGGTTCATGGAGTCCTCCTTATTTTCCAAACCATTGGGTTGCGTACTGCGCCACAGCGGGAATGATCTTTTTGATTTCCAGATAACTGGTATTCAAGCAAAGGTCATACCCTCGCATGTCGCCCCAACGGTAAGAACACAGAAAATCGTGGTTCTTAGCGCGGAGCTTGTCCACCTCTTTGATCTGCTTTTCGTATTCTTTATCAGAGCGGTTCATGTTTTCCGTTTCTCGTTCCCTGCAGCGCTGAATACGGGATTCCACCTGGGCGTACACAAAAATCCGCAGTGGGTGCTGCTCAGCCAGGATCACATTGGCGTTGCGTCCTATAATGACGCAGTTGCCTTTTTGAGAAATCTTTTTGATCAGTTCTGTTTGCTTTGCCAGCAAGGTTGTGGATAGATTGGAAACATAGGAGACCTGAGACAGGGTCCTTCCCAAAATAAGAGGATACTGGGGTGTTGCAGCGCCCCGCTCCAGGATCTGCTCTAAATAAGATTCTTCCATTTCGGTGGACTGGGCCATAGCGGTAAGTATCTCCCGGTCGTAATACCCGTACCCCAGAGCATCCGCCAGACGCTTACCTACCTCTCGTCCGCCGCTGCCGAACTCTCTGCTGATTGTAATAATGTTCATTAGGTTCCTCCTTTGCTGCAAAAAAATAGAGCTGGATAAGAGAAGCAGGAATTCCACCTGCCATCTTATCCAGCTCGCAACTTCATACGTGTTGCTCACCCTCCGATGAACGACTTATTTATACCATGGTTTCAGTTCCTTGTCAACACCATGGTTTTTTCAAATACCGGTTTGCGTTGGGGTGGTATCAACTAACCACCTACTGGGAAATTTTCCGGCTGTTCTCCGGAAGGTTACCCTAGAGGAGTGTTCAGGCTGTCTGAAAAAGGCTGGGTATAGTGCTGATCGATGGCAGCCATGCCGGCCTGTGCATCCCGGTTGAGTAAGGATTGGTAAATGGTTTCGTGGCAGTCCACCAGTGTTTGCCATTGGGCATCAGTGGCGGCGGTCAAAACATTTTCAATGGCTGCCTCGCAGAGACTGGAGACGGCTTTTTGCAGGACCGCAAAAAGCCGGTTTGCGCTGCACTGGATGAGCGCTTCGTGAAAAGCGGAATCCAGTGTGACCCGCTTGTGGCCGGTGGCTTGTCGCATGCTTTCCACCAGTTTGCCTAGGGGTTCCAGAGTCTGACGCCATTGGGCCTGGGCTGCGGCTGTGGTGCAATCTGACGTTTGGATAGCCAAGAGTAAGGATTGCATTTCCAGTCCTCGACGAAGCTGCTGTACCTCATCGAAGTTGCTCTGTTTTAAAAACAGCAGCATGGAAAAAACACTGCTGAAACTCTCGCCGATCTGGTTGACCAGAAAGTTTCCCTTGCCATGGACACAGGAGATCAATCCCATGTTTTCTAGGGTGCGCAGCGCCTCCCGGATAGAGTTGCGTCCCAGTCCCAGAGTTGCCATCATTTCTCGTTCAGAGGGCAGTTTGCCGCCAAATGCCAGTTGTCCGTCTTGCACCAGTTGCTTGATGTACGCGATAACCGTAACGTATGCTTTTTCCTTTTGATATTCAGTGTCCACAATCTCACCTGCCCATCGTTATTGGACGATGCCCCGGATCTTTAGGTAGGCTAGAATCACCTCTACGGTACCTTCTACCCCTAAGATCCCGCTATCCAGGCAGAGGTCATAGTGGGCTGAGGCGCCCCATTCCTCTCGAGTGTAGTATCTGTGAAAAGCCGCGCGGGCACTATCCGTTTTCTGGTTTTGCTCCATTGCTTTTTTCAGCGACAGACCGTAGTCCTGCATCGTCCGCTGGGCCCGAATGTCCTCATCAGCGTGGAGAAAAATACTGACAGCCCCCTCTTGCCCCCGGAAGATATATCCGCCGCAGCGGCCGATCAATACACAGGAGGTTTTGCCGCACAGCTGCTGAATGCGCCGGAAGGGGATGCGCCCCATATCCTCTTCGGAGTTGATCGTTGCAAGGGCGTAGAGCAAGCTGTTCACTGGCTGTTCCTCGTAAAAGGACTGGACCTCTTCATAATCCGGCGTTCCTTTTGCGATCTGCATCAGTTCTTGCCGCCCATAGTAGGGGATGCCCAGCCGCTGGGCCAGACGCATGCCGATTTCCCGTCCGCCGCTGCCGGCCTGTCTGCCAATGGTAATAATAAAGTTCTCCATCATGCGATCCCTCATTTCAATCACATAAATTGCGCAAATACAGAGGCGCTGACCACAGTCAAAAGACCGGCGACTGCAATGGCCAGACTGCTCATTGCTCCCTCAACTGGACCCATCTCCATGGCTTTGGAGGTTCCGATGGCATGTGCCGCGGTACCCAGCGCCAGACCTTTGGCAATGGGTTCTTGAATCCGGAACAGCTTGCAAACGATTTCCCCAATGACGCTGCCCAGCACACCGGTAATAATAATGACCGCAACGGTGATAGTCACAATTCCGCCCAGTTCTTCCGATACCCCCATGCCGATAGCAGTGGTGATGGATTTGGGCAGCAGTGTCACATACTTTTCGTGGGAAAGCTGGAAAAGTTTGCACAAAAGCAGCACGCTGACCATACTTGCCAACACACCGGAGACAATGCCTGCTGCCACGGCCACAAGATTCTTCTTTAAAAGGGAAAGCTGTTCATAGAGCGGAACAGCCAGACAAACTGTGGCTGGCGTTAACAGGTAACTGATATATTGACCGCCCACGTTGTAGCTGTCATACTCGATATGGAAAATGGACAACACCCCAATAACGCACAGAATGCCGATCAGCAGGGGGTTAAAAATTGCCTTTTTAAACTTTTTCCGCAATAAAAGACCAACTTCATAGGCCAATAAACTGATTGCCGCACCAAAAAATAGAGAATTTGTAAACACTTTTACGCCTGCTTTCCTTCCTTTTTCTTTTTCTCAGCCCGGATAATTGCCTGTGTCACGCGACCAGTCGCAGCCATGACGATCACGGTGGTGGCAACGGTAATGATACATACCGGCAGCCAAATGGGCTGTAACACGCCCCAGGATTCCAAAAGTCCTGCCCCCGCCGGAATAAACATGACCGGCATAATTTCAATCAGGAAAACAGCGGTCTCTTTGACGTGCTCTACTTTCACGAGACCGGATCGCAGCGCAATCAACATCAACACCAAACCATACACACTGGCCGGAATGGGCAGCGGAATGAGTATATGGAGCAGTTCTCCCAAAAATGTGATGAGTAAAATAATGCTGAACTGTTTGGTAAATTTCACAAGCGTTCCTTC
The DNA here is from genome assembly GCA_905215055.1 of uncultured bacterium. Classification (GTDB taxonomy): domain Bacteria; phylum Bacillota; class Clostridia; order Oscillospirales; family Acutalibacteraceae; genus Acutalibacter. The sequence continues at coordinate 12,921 of CAJMOH010000002.1, read as the reverse complement.
TTTCAACTGGTACTACCAGTTGAATTATAAAGTCTTATTTGAAAATGTCAAGAAAGAAAATGGCATTTTCTGAGAAATGATTGCGCATCTTGGTTGGGTCAGGGAAGGTTATGTTTCCTGTCCCAGGCTGGCCAAGGACATAGAAAAAGGGATGAGACAACCTCGTCCCATCCCTTTTAGACTGTCTTATTTTCGCAACACCTTTTCCATGGCCTTGCCCTTGGCCAACTCATCCACCAGCTTGTCCAGGTAACGGATTTCCTGCATCAGCGGGTCTTCAATGGTCTCTACCTTTACTCCGCAGATGGATCCGGTGATCAACTTCCGGTTTGGGTTGGGAGCAGGGGCATTTCGGAAGAAATCTCCGTAGGTGATGCCGCTTTCCACCAAAGGGTTCAACTCTTCCTGACTGTACCCAGTGAGCCAGCAGGTGACCTGATCCACCTCCGACCGGGTACGGCCTTTTTTCTCTGCTTTGGCCACCAGAAGAGGGTATATCTTTTTCAGTTTCATTTGAAAGACTTTTTCATTGGTCATAGTAAGTTTCCTTTCCTATGTGAATCGTGTCCATCAATTCTCCAAATTTTTCCTTGGCCAAATACCAGGTTTCCTGGTCAAAGATCACCAGGGTGACCTCCATGTCGTGCTCCAGCAGAAAGTCCTCGATGGTTTCCACCGCCACCTTCAGTGCCTGGTCCTTGGGGTAGCCGTAGACTCCGGAGGAGATTAGGGGAAAGGCAACGCTCTTGCAGTGATGAGCCACAGCCAGCTCCAGAGAGCTTCGATAGCAGGCGATGAGCAGCTGCCGCTCTCCGTGATTGCCTCCTCGCCAGATAGGCCCCACTGTGTGAATCACATACTTGGCGGGTAGAAGGTAGCCAAGGGTGAGTTTGGCTTGGCCTGTTTCACAACCTCCCAGGGTACGGCACTGGGCTAAAAGTTCCGGACCGGCAGCTCGGTGGATGGCTCCGTCTACGCCACCGCCTCCCAGCAGGCTGTTGTTGGCCGCATTGACAATGGCGTCCACATGTAGCTTTGTGATATCTCCGCGGATAATTTGAAACGGCATAGGATTTCTTCCTTTCGGCGGTCAGTGGGGATGGGCAAGATCGGCGCAAAGAGCTTGGATTTTATCGTAGGCGGTTCCGGAGAGCAAACCCTGACGGTAGTCCTCATACGCCGCACGACACAACTGAGCCAGCTCTGGAGAGTCACCTAGCTGCTGGCCCAATTCTCTGGCCTGGGAGAGATAGAACTGTTCTCTTTCTCTTTGATTCATTGGCACAGTGGTCCACCCCTTTTCGTGTTTCTTTCTAGAGATGATGATACCACAGGCGAACGGGCTGCGCAACAGGTGGGGTACCCGGAAAAACTAAACCATACGAGTGAACCATCAGCTGGAATGGTTTGGTGTCCCAAACTTTTGGAAAAAAGAAAAGCCGTACCCAGAACATGAATTGGTCCACAAAAATGGACAATGGATAATCCCCCCTGATGTAGTATTTCCTTTTTTCTACATCAGGGGGGATTATTTCAAAAAAACGTAAGCGGACCATTAATTGGAGATTTGCCCATGGAGAACGCATTTGCCACACGATAAGAGTCCAAGGAAGTACACGGTAGTACCGGACAGTATTCCAAGAGTCGGAGGCATTGAGGTGGAGACTCTCGGAGCAACTGCTGGCGGCCCGGGTGGCCCCTGGGAACCGACCAGCAAGAGCTGATCCGCCACAGGCTGAACGGCTTCCAGTCGGGACAACGGGTTCCTGTCACTTATTTCAGGTTGGAAAGAGAGCTGGCAGGCATCCCCTAGGGAGTACGTCACCCGGACCGGGAAGGTCCGCCGGGTGGACGATTTCTATCAGATGTTGGTGCTGAACACCGGCTCCGTGGCCTTTGAGATATCCAAAAGCTGGAAATCAACGGTGGGGAAAGAGCGGAAGCAGTATAGCGATCATGCTAGGGCAGCACACATTAGGAATGTTCTTTTTGAACGGTTTCTTGCTTGATGATGGACTTCTTTTTCCAGCGGCCCATACGGTAGGCGATGGAAGTGAGGATCGCACCCATTACCCAGCTGATGAGCAGGGAAATGAACAAGGGGTCCGGGGAGCCGGAACCCATAGCCCCTCCTTCGGGACGGGTGAGGAATTCCAAGCCATAGGCCACGGGTACCCGGATGATTACCGTGGTGATGATAGAGATCCACATGGGGGTCATGGTATCTCCAGCGCCCCGCATCACGCCGGAGAGAATCTGGGTGATACCCATTGCAATGTATCCCACCGCCAGGATTCGCATCATTCGTACACCGGTGGAAATAACCTCCGGAGTAGAAGTAAACATTTCAACCAAGTAGGGCCCGAAGATTAAAATCAGGGCTACCAGTATTATTGACACGGTCAAGCCGATTTTCAGCCCAGCCTTGGTTCCTTTCACGCACCGGTCCAGCTTGCCAGCACCAATGTTTTGGCCGGTGTAGGTAGTCATGGTGGTGCCAAAGGTGAAGTTGGGCATCATGGCAAAGCCGTCCACGCGCATGACGGCCGTGTTAGCAGCGATGACCACTGTGCCAAAGGAGTTGGTCAAAGACTGGACAATGATCATGGCAAAGGAAAAAATAGCCTGGGTCAGCCCGCTGGGTAACCCCAGTTTGATGAGCTGCTTTAAGTATTTGGCCCGGGGCCACAGGTAGGAGGGCTTTACTGTCAGCACATCCCGCATCCATAGTAGGCGGATTAAGCACAATCCGCCGGATACTATCTGGGAGATAATAGTGGCAATCGCCACACCAGCCACATTCCAATGGAACCCTGCCACAAACCAAACATCCAGCACGATGTTCAGCAGGCAAGCGATAATGAGAAAGATCACCGGCATGACAGAATCTCCCAGTCCCCGCAGCACGCCGGCAAGAATGTTGTAAAATGCGCAGCCTATAATGCCTCCAAAGAGGATCACAAGGTAGGTGCAGGACATCTCGTGAATTTCCTCCGGAGTGCCTAAGGCGGTCATCACTGGACGGGTGATCAGAGGACCAACGATCATGATGAAAATGGAGGAGACTATGGTGGCAGTGATGGTGGTGCCAACAGTGGCTTCCAGCCGATCACGGTCCTTTGCTCCAAAATACTGACTGACCATGACGCTTGCTCCCACAGAGATGCCCATGAACAGCACCAGCAGTAGGTTTAAGATAGGACCGCTGGCTCCCACAGCCGCTAGAGCTCCATCACCCACATACGCTCCTATCACAATGGAGTCCACTGTGGAGTATAGCTGCTGGGCTAAATTGCCGATGAGTAGAGGCACTGAGAAGCGGAGCAGGTTTGCAGCTGGACTGCCCTGGGTCATGTCCTGGGCAGAAAACAGGTTGGTAAGTTTTCCTGACATAAGTAGTGTTCATCCTTCCTTTACTTCCCCAAAGATTTTTATTTAGCACATTATACCACAAAAATCTATGGGAGCAAAAGATTCAGTTATCCCATTCAAAGTCTTGTTTATCAATCCCCTCTTTGACGGATTGATTCTTTCTCCATTCCTGTGTTATAGTATAAAAAGAAGACTGTACAGGCCATCGAGAGGAGAGAAAATCGTATGAAGATTTTATTTATCGGAAACAGCCACACGTTTGTCCACTATGTCCCGGCCAGGGTGGCCCACTTCTGCCTAAGCCATGGTAAACCGGTTGAGACGACTATGCTCACCCATCCCGGCGTGGGGCTGGATTGGCACCTGGAGCAGTCCCAGACCTACTACAACCTGCTGTATGGCCGCTATGACGCCGTGGTGCTTCAGCACAACGCCCATCCTTTTCCGGGCCGGGAATCGTTGCTCACCGCTGGGCAGCGGATCATTTCCTTGCTGCCGGAGGAGACAAAACCTTATCTTTACATGACTTGGACCGAAAAGAATAACCCCCAGGGGCAGGAGACTATGAGTGCGGCCTATGAGGAGCTGGGAAAGTTGACCGGCGCCGTCGTGTGCCCGGTGGGACGGGTGTGGCAGGCGGTACGGGCTGCTCATCCAGAGGAGGAACTGTACTTTGCCGACGGGGAGCACAGCTCGGTGCTGGGCGCGTCCCTGGCAGGAGCGGTCATTGGCCGGACGCTACTGGGAATGGAGGTGTCTCCAGACCTGTGTTATGAGGACGCCAAAGTGTTGGAGACTCTCTCCATGGATCCTCGAATGATCGACTTGGCTATGGAGGGTGAAAAGCTGACGATGGCTCCTATCGGGGAATTGATGGACCAATAAATAGGAGGGACGAGACGGTTTATTATTTGGGATTGGACAAAGGAGGGCGATCAGCTGGAAATCCGAGAGGAGCACGCCGTGGTCTTACTTCGTTAAGAGAAAAAGCGTTCGCTTTGCCAGGAAACTCTTTTATCCTCAGCCATGTAAACGTTTCTTGCGGTTGCGGGTTGTAAGCCGCAAAAAAAGAGGTCGGAAATTTCCGGCCTCTTTTTTCTGTATGGGTTCCTCGTTTTAACCCTGTAAACCTGTGGTATCGGATATATCATACCAGGTAATTTCGCTGCCCTGGAGATAGGTTGGAGAGGTGCCGTCACCCAATAATCCAGACCATTGCGTGGAATAATAGGCAAGCTCATCCTCTATCGTCACACATTCCACATAGGCTTCTCCTGTCATGGCGTCACCATAGTAATAATATAGCCCGAGTCCATCTGCCATCAGACATAAGCTTCCTCGGTACCCACCGGCTGTAGCGACGCCGGTGGTCATAACAGCATATGGTTGCCATACTGAACCACTGCGTTCGTCATATTGGAAAATCCTGGTATAGCTCAAGCCAAAGGCTGCATCGGTGCATGATAACAGCAGCCCAGGAATATCACTGCCTGGACACATGGGCGCAAGAGCGTAAGAATAGGCTGCGTCCGGGGGATTCGGTTCCCCATGCCCCATGGAGAAATCATAGCTCGCCGCCTGGGATACAATGTCCCGATAGGCTTCCATGGCCAGCGTGGTGGAATCCTGCACAGGTTCCGGCGTCGGTGTGGGAGCAGGTGTTGGGGTAGGCGTAGGTTCTGGCAGGGGCGCAATTTGATAGGTTCCCATGATATTCTCAAAAATGGGCTCATATTTCAAGGCGGTAAGTTCGCTGTAGGAACAGACAACCTGGTAGACCTTATCACCCCGCTCATACCAGTAGTTGATAACCTGATCCGTCCCCTTCAGTCCCTCGGTCTGGTAGATCAGCTCTACCGCCGGAACATCCCCCAGCGTGGTGTCCTCCAGGCTCACAAACGTATGGTATTCATTCACGGCCTGTTCAATGGAGGATTCATCATCGGTAAAAATACCAAAGGGGTTTGTATCCAAAGCCATCCGGATTTCCAGACTGGCGATGCTGGAAGCGTTGTTGGCTGAATCAATCAGCGACACAATATCAAACTCTCCATCGGGCTCAACCTGCATCCAGTTTTCCGGGTACGAAAAAGTGATTCCGGAAGCTTCGTCCTCAAATGTCTGGGTCAGCTCCACTGGGTCGCTGGAGAGTACCATGGATAAGTCATCCACTTGCATCCCATAGGCCAGGAACCATGAATATAGGAACTGGGCTGTTTCGCTGTCACCAGAGACCTCTACATCTCCCACAGTTGCCGATTGGGGACGAAACAAAGCCCCCTCCGGGTCCTCAGGGTTGGGCGAGACTTGTATGGAGACCTGGCACTCCTGCTCCAGACCTTTTGCGGTACCCGAAACTTCTACCGTGGCTAATAGGCCGGAATCTTTCTCTTCCTTGGTAGCCTTCCACTCCGCTCCCTCTATGTATTTGTCCAAAACCTCTCCATATGTGTAAGGCAAATCATGGACATTAAATGGCTGGAATGCCTTTACAGACGCCACATAGTCCACAGAGTTCCAGTTTAAGGCCATTAGAACAGCTGCCACCGCCACCACGACTACCAGAGCGGAGATCACGCCAAGGATGACTTTCTTCTTGGAGGAAGCTTTTGGACCGGGAGCCCCAGCTGGAACTGGGGGCTGGCCTGATGGGGAAGGCGTTGTTGGTGAGCTAGTTGCGGCAGAAACAGCGGAGGCGGCACTTGGCGATTCATGCTCAGCAGTTACGGACCTGGCGCCGCACGCCGGGCAAAATAGCGCTCTCTCAGGCAGTTCCCTGCCGCATTTGTGACAATACATAGAGATTCCCCTTTTCGGTATGAGTTTCTTTGCGATGCGGGAAGAACGGGTGTTTCCCGAGAGAGACGTCAGCTCGGTGTGTAGATGGAGCCATCCACACAGGTGCCGATTTGTGAGCCGCTGTACTGGAGATTGTCGCCCGCGAAGATCATTTCAAATTCCTGGACATCATCACCCACAAAGCCTCCGAAATCCCGGGAATCCACCACGCAGGATAAGCGGTCATCCAGCACGGTATAGGTGCCATACACATTTCCCAGCCCCTCATACAAATTGGCGACCATGGAAAATGTTCCGTCCGGGTAGAACGTGATTGCGGCATACAGATCATTTTCCCTCATATAGGAGTGCTCGGAAGCAGCCCATTCATTGGCAGGTCCGTAAACGGCTTCCTCAAGCTCCTCAAATGCCGTTGAGATCAAGGCGTTCATGGTAATCGTGTCTTGGGGGACCTCGTTGAAATCCAGCCAGACCGCTTCAAAGGTCTCGTCTTCCTCGTAGATGACGAACTGGATGCAGGCTGTAACCGGAGTGTCCCGATAGGTGCAATCCCCTGTAAATTCCACGATTTTCTCGTCTTCCTCGCTGATGAAGAATTCCCAGTGAGGAGACGAAAAGAAGGAGTTGAAAGCGTCCCCATAGGTAAACTCCGGGTCGTCGATCCGGTATCCTCCGGTGACCATCTGGATGTACTGCGTGGGGGACAGGGCGGGCTCCTCTGTTGGCTCTGGAAATACCGTGATGGTGTAGCTGTCCATCACAGCGTCAAAGAACCGAATGAATTCGCTGGATTGGGGAACAGAACACAACATGTCCACCCGGAAGAACCCCTGGTTGGCCACATAGTAGTAGGTGCGACGATACAAATTACTCTCGTCAACTGTGCAGGTGATTTCTTTGACCGGCACTCCGTCAATGGTAAGCGAAGCAGCTTCCACATGGGAGCCGTCAATCTGGATCTCCTCCAAAAATGCTTCATCATCCAGAGCGAGCAGTTCCTCATCCCCCTCATCCGCATCATACCGGCTGACCATGATGTAAGAATTGGCCTCGGGAATATCCTCGTTTTCGTTAGCAAGCAAAACCAGGGTGGATTCTGTCTCCGCCAGACCGGCGTAGTCATCCATATCCTCCTGGGCGACAGGTTTCCAACCTCTGGGATACTGGAAGGAGAACCCCTCGTCCTCATTCGCATAGGTTTCGGTGAGGGATACCTCCTGTACCTGAGAGGAGGACGGTTCCGTTGAATCCGCCGGCTCCGACGATTCTGATGACACCGGTGGCTGCCCCAGGGCGCTTCCAATCATAGCCGCGATTACAAGGACAACTGCCGCAATGCCAAGCCCGCACACGACCCAGGGCCAGTGTGCTGTTTTCTTTTTGGGAGGGATGACAGGCGCGCCCGGATAGCCAGGGGGAGGTGTCTGAGAGGGATTCGCTGCCTGAGACCCCACCGGAGGCTTGTTCTGCGGCTGCCCGGCGGTTGGAGAACCGGCTGCCTGTTGGGTTCCTTGGCGGTCTGTGCCAGGCTGGCCAACCGGCGGGGGCGTACCTGCTCCCTGGTTCCCCGCGGGAGGTGCAGCTTTTGACTGTCCAGGGGATGGCGCTTGAGACTCCCTTTCTGATTTTGCTGCCCTTTTTGGATCACCGTCTTGCTGGACTGCTGGGAGTATATGAGGTTCTTCCATGGTGTGTTGTTCCCTAGAAGAGACACTGGCTTGTCCGGCAGGAGAATCTTGAGATACCTTGGCTGATGTTGTTGTGGAAGCCGTCACAGCGTTTCCACATTTGGGGCAAAACTTAGCCCCCTCTATTAGCTTTGCGCCGCACTTGATACAGAACATTTCGCAATACCCTTTCCTCAATATTTCTCATAAATTTTTGCGAGCATAGCGTGTAGGAGTAAATCGCTCTGCTCTGCACCGTTGATATCCAGCTGTTCCACACGGAATTGTTCGCCGGTAATCTGAAATGTGATTCGGGCATCCGCCCGCTCACCAAGGTATTCACAGACGCCTGTAAACACAACGTAGGTGTAGCCGTCTTCCTGATAGGTACTCCACTTTGGGTTGTCAAAGAAGTTGTCGAAGGCCTCTTCCACCGTCACGGCCTCGCTATACTGCGTGAGGTAGCCATTGCGAACACCCATCCCTGGCTGGAGCAGGTTGACGAAGAAATCCTCGTTCGTCACCACCACAACGGCTATGACTCCTATCGCCAATAGAACGGCAGCGCCTTTTAGGATAAAGCGCCGGATCTCTGACCTGTCCTCCTTAGAACCAGTGACAAAGGCGACAATTACCACCACAATCACCAGGATAGCTGCCAGTATTTCCCAAAATGCGTTCAGAAAAACGATAATCAAGATGACGGCAACGATGATTCCAAGTACGAAAAATATTTTTTCAATCATCTGGGCGCGCATCCACCACAGTTGGAACCTGGATGGTTGCTTTTCTTCAGGAGGTATTTCCGTTGGTTGTGGGGCGGACGGCTTTTTCCCGGGCGGTGGTGTTGCTTGCGGAGTGGTAGTCTTCCGGTCAAGTTTAGAACCGCAGAATGGACAGAAAACTGCATCTCCTTTAAGTTGTGAGCCACATTTATGACAATATATCTTTCAGCCTCCCATGCCCGTGTTTTAACAGAATCAATTTCCTTTCAGTCTAAGATAATATTCCATCGTCGCATGCAGTATAGGGGCAACCTGAACTAATAGGGTATACTTCTTAAAACTGAACATTCCGACAATCCTATGTTCCACATCTGGAGTATATCTCATTTTGCCAGAGTCTCGATCCAGTAGGTCAGGGCCAACAATGAGTTCTGCAAAGTATCTCTTTTTTGGGCCAAGTTCAGTACCCAGGGTGACTTCTTTTGTTACTCGTTGGGCAGCGTTAGTAAGTTCGGCTGAAATGGCTCCGTAGAGGCCAACCCCATGTTCGGTCAATTGCCCCCATTCATGAAATATAGGGGAGATTACCGGCAAACTCTGAGACAAAAACTGCATCAAATCGGAGTGGTCTATGGGACCGGAAAATAAGTTGGAATACTGGCGGCGTAGCCTGTTCCTCCGTAACCATCCCACAACATAGGTTGTGAAGAATCCAATCACTAAGCCCAATAAGGCTAGAACAAAACCTGGCCCTGGTCTGCCAGAGATGATCCATGCCAACAGCCCTAGAACCAGGGCAGGACCAAATAAGCAGGCCCACAGGAAAGTGGTGGACACATTACTGTTTAGTAGATCATTTGCAGAATGAAAAGATGTAGTTGATTGGACGTATTCGTTAACGAAATGGATAAAGTCTTCTCCAGCGGATCCCAAAGAAAAAGTTACGTCCTTTATTCCATCCGGCATGGTCGGAGAAATACGTTCTTCTCTTTGACCAGAGAGATCTGCTTGTATAACCTTTGTGCCGCATATTGGGCAAAAGGCCGCTTCATCTGGTAATTTGTATCCACATTCATGGCAGTACATCCTTTCGTTTACCTCCATTCCATTACTTCGTTATTCTGTATCAATATTCAGGAAAGAAGTTGCATTTGCCCCATATTTCTATTTATCCTCATCTCTATCTTTCTTGTTTCGCCATTTTTCTCCAATATTTTCCAACTTTTGATCGATCACCTCTTCCAAATTATCCATATCATCCTCTATATCATGGCCCGTGATTTTTTCATAGAGTGTTATCAATGTACCTAGGACGAACAAAACAATTAGAATGATCAACCAATGTTCTTTCACGAAACTTAGAATACTGTCCCAAATAGTCACCTTAGTGAATTTCATCAACTCCACATCACCTGAAATAAGTTCCCAATTTGTAACGAGTGTTTTATCGTTCTCAATTTCGAATATCATTGCGTCAGAAGGACTTTCAAGTCCGAGAATAGGCCAATTCACTTCCTCGAGGAACGAAACCACAAGATAGTCACCGAGTACGGAATATCCACCCTCTGCGGTATTAGTCCCATCTGAGAAAGAAACGTTACTGCTATCATCCTGGAATGTCATCGAAATGTTACTATTGGATTCACATTGATAGGTACCAGATACATCCTTGCTTTCGCATGCAGTAAGAAAGCACATCATAAACATAAGCAAGACCAGGGATGCACACCATTTTCTTTTCATAATTATCTCCTCCAGTAAGATAATGGACACTCAATGCAATGTGATATTGAATACATCTCCGATTAAGGTGATTCCTTGTTCTGGCAAACCGATAGTTGAGCCATCCTCGACATTGACATAGCAGTCTGCCACATGAAGCATCCCATCGCAAACCTCATGCGGTGAATTGCCTTCGCTATGCTCCACTGTCATTACGGGGGTGCCATCGGTCGAAAATATTGTAACAACACTTACTGGATCTTCATCGCTTTGCATGATACCAGTGATGTATTTCCCATCTGGGCTCAAAAACGCTTCTCTAAATCCGGACTTTGGTTCAAACATTAAATTGCCGTTTTTATCAATGGCCGTCACGTAATCCTCGTTGTCGGCACCCCGTATTGTCATGAGAGCGTAGCCACCATGGAATGGACCGCAACTATAGTAGTGTACGCCATTATGAAATTGCGGGAATTCAATGACAACCTCGCCAATTAAATTGCAATAAAGACCCCCTGGGTAACTCCTGCCGTTACGATCAATGAAAGCTTCTTCGGATTCACTATATTCCACAAAAGCAAGTTCCTCGCTAAACTCAAGACTTGTGCTGTAATACAAACTGTTCGTGATTTGTGTCTTCGTTCCATCAGAAGAAATTTGATAAATCTGAAGGTCTGGGTTTTCGTTCATTGCATATGCAGTGCCGTTTTCAAAATCCGTAATAAAATAGGGGACGCTTCTTTTGTAGTCGGAAAAATCTGAAAGCAAAGTACGTTGATTAATCATATCCAGAACTACATTTTGGGACCGATCAAGTGTTAAAAGGTATTTGCCTTCGCCCAAATACTCACATTGGACGGTGTTTTTATCGATTCTGATCATCTCAGGAATGTATTCGTAGTTTGCATATTCTTCATATGCTTTCAGTTGCTCTTGGTACTCACAGTATCCCCAGTAGTCATCATTTGGGTCGGGCATCTCACCTGTTGGGGGCGCAACAACTTCTTTGGTTTCTGGAAATGTTTTTTCATATGTTTGATATGGAGTCACCATATTGCCGTAGCGATCCATCAAACCGAATTGCCACTCATCAACATCAAAATTTGATGTGTGCTCAGCAACGAGGAAATTACCATCTCCACTTCCTAGAATCACAAAATCATCCGTCACAGCTCTTGCATAAGTGGAATTTCCATCAATGTCAATAATGTAATATATTTCCTGGTCCTTTCCATTAAAGGTGATATATGCCACTCCGTTGTCAAATTCGCTTATTTGAGGGAGGATAGTGCTATTTGGAGTTAGATCTGACTCCCAGAGTATTTTTCCTGTGGTATCTATCAGCGCAGCACGTGAATGGCCATCAGGATGATAATTTTGCAACCCATAAATAACCATGTCTTTTTTATCCCCTAGGGCGGCTTCAAGTGCCTCCTCGCCGGCTTTAACCGACCCTTTTTCTCTGTGGGCCTCGTAGAACTGTACCCAGGCCCTTCCATTTGAGAAATCAGTAAGGCAGTCAATCTTCATCTGTGCCCCAATGTACTGGGCCTCTACATTCTCCACTTGCTCTGGTGGTTCAGATGACTGTTTCAGCTCGCTGATGGATTCAGATTCTTTGAGAGATGCTCCTGCTTCTGAAGATGATTCTTCCGCCGTATCTTTTGCGTGGACGATATAACTATCAATAACTGCGTCAAAATAGCGTTTTTGCTCCTCGGTTTTACTCTTCTGACATGCGAAAATAATGTGGTAAAGTTTTAGCCCTACAGAATAAATATAATTTTGGGAATAAAAATCTTCATCGATATACTGAATCTGTCGTGCATCTACACTGTCCAAATGAACTACAGAAGTTTCTACTTTCGAAGCATCCAAGTCTAACAGTTCTACAAATTCCTCGTCATTTATGTATAGTCGGTCTACAGCTTCTTTCGTTATCGGATAGCCAGAAATTGCCATATAAGCGGTTGGTTCTGGCGCAGCTTCTGTTTCATTCACCAATATAGCCAGAGGTATTTCATCGCTTGACGTATCTAGATAATCTGTAAAAGAGTCCTTACTCACCACTTTCCAAGAGCTGGGATACTGAAAGGAGAACCCGTTTTCTTCATCAGTATACGTTTCCGTAAGGATAATCTCAGTTTGGCAGTCAACCTGTTCAGAAGATTGATTTTGAACGACATTTGCGATTCCGATAAGCACAAGCAAAAGCAAGAGAAATCCTCCTGCTAGGCCTATAACAACAAAAATACGGGGTCTTTTTTTACTGGAATGGCCCCGGTTGGGCCAATTCCTTTGGATATCGATTGGCCTGGATGAGAGTGGACTTGTTCGGTTTTCTTCGTGTGGAAAATAGGGCTGCTTTGTTTTACTCCAGAAGAATGACCCGCCCGTGAATCAGCAGTAGACACTCTAGCTAGTTTTGCGCCACACTTATAGCAAAATCCTGCACTCTCTGGAACCTGAGCGCCACATTTTTGGCAAAACATTAGGCAATTCCTCCTTAATCAGCAAAGGGGTCACATCCTCCAGAAACTGACCATAATCTGTACCCTGATTCATATAGTATCCCAAATACCTCTAATAGTCAATATAATTACCCCATTAATAAAGCTTTTTTCGGCCCCGCATCA
>CAJMOH010000001.1 GCA_905215055.1 uncultured bacterium | reverse complement strand
GAGCACCTGACTCTTAATCAGGGTGTCCCGGGTTCGAGTCCCTGATGGTGCACCACATGGCCCGTTGGTCAAGCGGTCTAAGACGGCGGCCTCTCACGCCGCAAACATGGGTTCGATTCCCGTACGGGTCACCAAATGGAATTGCACGAAAGTGCAATTCCTCTATATTCCTCCATAGCTCAGTCGGTAGAGCACGCGGCTGTTAACCGCGGTGTCGTTGGTTCGAGTCCAACTGGGGGAGCCAGAAAGCTTGCAAATGCAACTGCATCTGCAAGCTTTTTTTCGCTGAAAATCATTTGTGTTTGTGCGGCAAATATTGATGGAATTGGGAGGGTTGCTTTCCATGCTTCCTCCCAAAGTTGACTTACTCCCCTGAGAAATATATAATATAGAAAAACAAGGTCCCTGTTCTTTCGCGTGGGAATCTTTTCCTGGCTGTGGGATGTGTGAATGGAGATGAGCTTTTAACAAGTTTATGGCAACCCTGAAGGATATCGCCCGTGAAGCGGGTGTCAGCGTCATGACCGTTTCCAATGTGATCAATCGAAATTACGATAAGGTTTCGGCGAAGACCGTGGAGCGTGTGGAACGTATTATTCGCAAGCACCACTATGTGCCAAACCTTTCGGCGCGAAGCCTCAGCGGGAAAGGTTCCCATATTGTCACGGTGTTAATTCCAGAAGGCGAGGAGCCGCTCCGCATTTTTGAGGACCCCTATCGCCAAGGGATGATTGGATGTCTGGAGTTTTCCCTGCGCCAAAAGGGATATTATATGATGCTGCGCACCTATCAGACGGCTCGCGATGTGATTTCCCTCTTTGACAATTGGAGCGTGGATGGCGCGATATTTTTTTATCCCTCCATTTCCGAGGAGGAGATGAGAAAGGTGCTGAGAACCGGCGTTCCCTGCGTGGTGTTAGACCGCTTTTACAAAGATCTAAAGCCTTTGACAGTGGATCTGGATGACTATCACGGCGGAAATCTTCCCGCTCGTTTTTTGTTGGAAAACGGCCACCGGCGTATCGCCTTCGCCTGCCCCTTTCGGTCCCGGTCCATCGTGGTCAGTCAGCGGATTCGGGGCTTTGCCCAAGCGTTAAAGGAAGCCGGCGTCTCTTTCCCGGCGCGGTATTTCTTCAATACCAGCGGCAGCTTTGAGGACGGTGTCCGGGTGGGAAGAAGCGTCTGCGCCATGCGGGACCGTCCCACCGCGGTAGTCACTACCCTGGACCGCCTCGCCGTAGGTGTGCTGGAGGGAGTCCGTCTCAGCGGCTACAATGTGCCAAACGATGTGTCCATTATCGGATTTGACAACTGGGAGGTCCTGCGGTATGTGCGTCCCACCTTGACCACCGTCTCCCAGGACCTGGATAAGAAGGCCGCCTGCGCGGTAGAGCTGCTGCTGGATTCCATTCAGGGAAAGGAAATTCAGCATCCCCACATTACGCTGGATGTGGAACTGCTGGAACGGCAGTCGGTGCGAAAGTTGAATTGAGCTGTAAGCAGGCCGGTTTGGTGGAACGTGCTGCCGCCAAGGTCAGCATGACAGCAAGAAGGGCCGCTGTGCGTTTGCACAGCGGCCCTTCCTTTTACTGAATGAAACAATTACTCCCCAAAATGTCAGATAGAGCTTCTATTATTTATTCTCCCAGAGACTCCTGATAAGCGTTGTAGGCGTCCACCTGAATGGAGATGTACTCCTGCAAGCCCATGGCGTCCAGCTGCTGCAGATAGGCGTCCCACTCCTCGTCAATGCCGCCGTCCACAACCCAGTGAGAGTACTGAGACTCGCAGTAGTCGTAGATGTTGGTAGTCAGGGAGGCCAGCCGCTGAGTCTGCTCCTCGGTGTAAGCGCACACGGGGAAGGTGGTGACAATGTATTCCTCGTTGATGGGGTCCTCGGCCAGCTTGATGCCGTCGCCCTGGTCAGCGGGCAGGGTCACCTTGTCGTAGAATTCCTCGTTCATGTACTTGGGACCAAAGTCGCGCATGGAGAAGGACCAGGCGGAGGTGTCCAGAGAGGAACCGTCATCGGGCACCAGCACTTCATAGGTGCCGTCGTCGTTGGCCTGAATCTTCCCATCGGAGATGGAGCCGTAGAAGGTCTGGAGAGAAGCCTCGTCCGTGTAATACTCGTCCGCCCACTTCAGCAGGGTGGCGGGGTCCTCGCAGGAGGTGGTGATAATCAGCTCGTTGCGGCTGACGTCCAGGAACTCAGGGTTATGCTCAGCATAGCGGTTGCCGTCAGGACCGGCAAGAGCGGGGACAGGAACATAGTCCTTGGCGTTCACACCCACCTGAGCGTCGGCAGTCCAGCCAAACACAATGCCGGACAGAGATCCGCTGGGATCCTGGGTCTTGGCAGTTACCATAGAGGAATCCTGGGTAAAGCACTCGGGGTCCAGCAGGCCCTTCTGATACAGCCCGTTCACCCACTTGACAGCTTCCTTGTAATTCTCCTGAATGGGCATGAAGATGGGCTCTCCGTTGTCATCCAAAGCCATAAAGTTGGTGCCGGCGGTGCCGTTGTCACGGCAAACCATGGTGCCGAAGGGAGCCATCAAATGGCGCAGATCGCCGCCCAGGCCCTGTTGGGCGCTGTAACCAAATTCATCGTTTTCGCCGTTGCCGTTGGGGTCCTGGGTGACAAAGGCCTCCAGCACAGCCTCCAAATCCTCATAGGTGTCGGGCATTTCCAGGTCCAGCGCATCCAGCCATGTCTGGTTGATGTACATCACGTCGTTTACCTGGGGCCGCAGGGGCAGCTTCTTGGGCAGGCTGTAAATCTCCCCGTTCCGGTCGGTAATGATAGCCTTCATGGAAGGATCGGTTTCAAACACCCGGTTCAGATTCGGCATGTTGTTGGCAATCAAATCGGTCAGTTCCACAAACAAGCTCTTGTTCTGGTTCACGTCGGTGTCCGTCAGGGAGATGGAACCCCAGAAGGCATCGGGAAGATCTCCAGAGGCCAGCAGCAGGGACTTCTGCTCGGACCAGTCGTTGTTGTAGTACACCTGCCAGGTGATGTCCACACCGGTTTTTTCCTCAATTTCCTTCATAATGCCGGTCTCCAGGAAATCGGTGGGCCAGGCATCGGTCCAGCGAACAGTGGCTACCTCAAAGCTGGCGGTTGTGGCGGTACCGCCTTCCTCCGCGGTGGAGCTGTTCCCCTCGGTTTCAGAGGCGGTGCTGCTGCCTCCGCCAGAAGAGGAGGAGGTTCCTCCGCCGCTGCAAGCGGTCAGTGAGACAGCCATTGCCAGTGCCAGAAGCAGGCTGGCCAGTTTGGTTAGCTTTTTCATGGTTTTAGCTCCTTTCTTTTTTACCGAAAAGATCGTTCTGGGTATGTGTTTCAGCCAAACGGCTGTGGGGAGACAATTAGCCTTTCAGAGCGCCGATCATAACGCCTTGGTTAAAATATTTCTGCACAAAGGGATACAGGCACATAATCGGGGCAGAGGACACCACAATGATGGCGTATTTGATCTGGTCGGCAAGCTGGGCAGCCTCTACCGCGGCGGAGCCGGTGCTCATGGTGGCGATGGTCTGGTTGCCGATCAGGATGTTTCGCAGCACAATTTGGAGCGGCTGCAGCTCGGGGGACCGCAGATAGATCAAGGCGTTGAAGTAGCCGTTCCACTGGCCCACGGCGGTCCACAGGGCGATTACGGCGATTACAGCCTTGGAAAGCGGCAGAACAATCTGGAAGAAAAACCGCAGATTGCCGCAGCCGTCAATCTGAGCAGCCTCCCACAGATCGTCGGGCAAGCTGTTGGAGAAGAAGGTGCGCGCTACAATGACGTAGTAGGTAACCACCGCGAAGGGCAGCACCATCACCAGGCGCGTGTCCACCATGTGGTATTGCTGAATGGTCATGTAGGTGGGGATCAGGCCGCCGGTAAAGAACATGGGAATCAAAAAGAAAATGGTGAATAGTTTCCGTCCCACCAGATCCTTGCGGGAAAGGGCATAGGCGGCGGGAATGTTGGCCACCAGGCTGAAAATGGTGCCAAACACCGCGTAGATAATGGTGTTTCCATAGCCGCTCCACAGCTGGGGATAGTCAAACAGCTTGGCATATCCCTTAAAGTCAATGGCCGTGGGGAAGAAGGTGACGTTGCCTCCCGAGACGTCCATGGGGTCGCTGATGGAGGCAATTACCACAAAGTACATGGGATACAGGGCCAGAAGAATCATCAGCCCAGTAATGATATAGATGATCGTGTCAAAGACCACATCGCCCTTTGTGCGGTGGATCTTCCGTCTTGTTTTCACGTTCGCTGCGGCTTCAGCCATAAAGAATCTCTCCTTTCGTCAAATCAAAGAGGTTTTGCTCAGCTTGTCGGAGAGCCAGTTCATCGCCAACAGCAGGATGAAGTTAATCACGTTGTTGAACAGGTTGATGGCCGCGGAAAGGCTGTACTGGTTGCTGATTAAGCCCATCTTGTACACATAGGTGGAGATAATCTCGCTGGCCGGCTGGTTCAGAGAGTTTTGCAGCAGATAGACCTTTTCAAAGCCCACGCTCATCACGCTGCCCATCCGCAGGATAAGCATAATGGTAATGGTGGGCAGCAGCATGGGAATGTCAATCTTCAAAATCTTCTGCCATTTGTTGGCGCCGTCCACGGTGGCCGCTTCATACAGGGTGGGATCTACCGCCGACAGGGCCGCTATGTAGAGAATGCTGTCCCAGCCCACATGCTGCCACACCTCGGTCCACACATAGATGCTGGAGAAGGCGCTGGGCATGCCCATCAGGTTTGGAAGGGAAATGCCCACAAACGAGAGCAGCTTGGCGATAATTCCGGTGCTGGGGGAGAGAAACAGAATAATCATGCCGCACATGACAACAGTGGAGATAAAGTGGGGCAGATAGGTGGACACCTGAAAGAACTTTTTGTATTTCTGAGACGCGATCTGGTTGCACATCAGCGCGACAACAATGGGCAGCGGAAACGTGACCAGAATGGTGTAAAGGCTGATGACCAGTGTGTTGCGGATGGTGGGCCAGAACTGGTAGGAGTTGAAATATTCCTGAAAGTATTTCATTCCCGCCCAGGGACTGTTAAAAATGCCGGCGGCAGGGGTGAAATCCTTAAAGGCAATGACAATACCCACCATGGGTTGATAGGTAAACAGCAGCAGAATTACAACGGCGGGCAGCAGGAGCAAATAAAGCCCCCAGTTGCGGTAAATGCGCCGCCACAGCCTGCTGTTTTTCGCGGCGGAGTTTGCTTTTGCCATGTGATCATTCCTTCTTTCCGTAAAGGTGCGGCCCCTTAGAGAGAAGCGCGAGAAAAGGGCCGCCAGAAAAGTGAACAGTCTTAGCACAAAAGGTTTATCGATAAACTTGCTTTGTGCCACAAATATACCACTTGCACTGGGGGATGTCAAGAAGGAATTTTGTTATTTTTACAAAAATATTATTTCTTTTTTTTTTTTTTTGTTGATTTTCTCGAAACAGGGTGCTATACTGAAAATCAGCTTTTACAGGGAAAGTCATCCCGGAGCCGTTGATTCTGAAAGAAGCTTTCACGCGAAGCGGCGCCTTGCCGCAGAGAGGAGTGTTTTTTAGTGGCAATTCAAAACTATCATTTTCTCAACCAGGAAATCGATGTTTCCAAGCAGTTTGAAATGCTGGGAAACGTCCACTTCAACGCCCAAAAGCTGGAGGAATTTGACCCGGCCGCGGGGACAGGCCGGCTGCGGTACGCCCGCTTTGAAAGAAAGGGGCGCGTGGGCTTTAACATGTACAGCACCCCCTTTGAGCCAACCCGCTCCTGGAGCTTTCCCCCTGCCTACGCTGACGCGCCGGACTATCCCTTCCAGGTTTCCCTGACAGCGGAAAATGTCCTGCGGATTCGCACCACCTGCCGGGCCGGGGATCAGCTGGAGAACCGGGACAGCCAGTCCTTGATGCTGGACGGCGCTCCGGACGCCCTGCCCCTGCATCCTGTCGAAGCCGATGAAGCCCACGCGGTTTACCGTACCGGCAAAATGGAGGTGGAGGTGCAGTACGATCCCTTCCACGTCATTCTGCGGGACGCCCAGGGCCGGGAACTGACAAAGACCCTTCACGCCTCCGACTCCAAATGCCTGCAAAACTATAACCCGCTGCCCTTCTCTTTTGTAAGGTCCTCCGACGACATGCGGAAATATTCCGCCGTTAGCTTGGAAAACCATCCCGGAGAGCACTTTTACGGCTGCGGGGAAAGCTTTACCAAGCTGGATAAGAGCGGACAGCGTCTTGTTCTGTGGACCAAGGACGCCAACGGTGTGGAGACCCCTGATGTGTACAAGCCTATCCCCTTCTTCCTCAGCTCTCGGGGATACGGAGTCTTTTATCACACCTCCTATCCCTTGACCCTGGATTTCGGCAGGGAATACGCTCAGGCCCAGACTGCCTTTTTGGGAGACGAGTCTTTGGACATGTTCCTTTTTGTGGGAACGCCCAAGGAGGTTCTGGAGGCTTATACGAACCTTACGGGGAAAAGCCCTCTGCCGCCCCTGTGGAGCTTTGGCCTGTGGATGTCCCGCATCACCTACAAGAGCGAGGCGGAGGCGAGGGAGGTCGCGGCCAAGCTGAAGGAATACCGCATCCCCTGCGACGTAATCCACCTGGATACGGGCTGGTTTGAAGAGGACTGGCTGTGCAATTACAAATTTGCTCCCAGCCGTTTTGACGATCCCAAGCAGCTGCTGGAGGATCTGAAAAAAGAGGGCTACCGTGTCTGCCTGTGGCAGATTCCCTATTTCACGCCAAAGAACGAGCTGTTCCAGGAGCTGGTGGACAATGGCTTGGCCGTGAAAAGCGGGGACGGATACCTGCCCACCGATGACGCCGTGCTGGATTTCTCCAATCCCGAGACCGTGAAGTGGTATCAGGAAAAGCTGGGCGGCCTGTTCCAGCTGGGGGTTTCCGCCATCAAGGCGGACTTTGGCGAGGCGGCGCCCCTGAAGGGTGTATACGCTTCTGGCAAGTCTGGGTTCGCCGAGCACAATCTGTATCCCCTGCGCTATAACAAGGCGGTTTTTGAAGCCACCCAGCAGGCCACTGGAGAGCCGGTGATCTGGGGCCGTTCCGCTTGGGCCGGCAGTCAGCGGTATCCTCTCCACTGGGGCGGGGACTGCGAGAACAACGACATGGGCATGCTTTGCTCCCTGCGGGGCGGTCTGTCCTTTGGAGCCAGCGGCTTCTCCTTCTGGAGCCACGACGTGGGCGGGTTTGTCCGCCAAAGCCCCGAGGAACTGTACAACCGCTGGACCTTTATGGGCATTTTCACCTCTCACATGCGCTGCCACGGCCAGCCCCCCAAGGAGCCGTGGGCCTATTCCAAGGAATTCTGCGACTCCTTCCGCCACATGCTGGAGCTGCGCTACCGGCTGATGCCCTACATCATGGCCCAAAGCGCTCTGTGCTCGGAAAAGGGTCTGCCCCTGCTGCGGGCCATGTTTATCGAATGCCCCGAGGATGAAACCTGCGCCGCTATGGAGGATCAATACTTCTTTGGCGACGATATTCTGGTGGCCCCTTTGTTCGAGGCGTCCATGACGCGGCGGGTCTATCTGCCCGCGGGCCGCTGGGTAGAGCTGGGAACCAACCAGGTGTATGAGGGCGGACAGTGGCACACGGTTACGGCCACCGTCTATCCTGGTCTGGCCTTTGTGAAAGCGGGGACGGTGATCCCCATGGCGGAGGCCGCTCTCACCACGGATCAGCTGGATTGGTCCAGCGTGCGAAACGTGCTTTTCACCGATGGCGAAGCTCCCGTTCACGGCTATGCCTATCTGCCGGATACGCAGAAGGCGGTTCCCGTCCAGCCTGACAGTCCGGCGGTTCTCTCCAGTGAGGTTTGCTGGTAACAGGACCTTTCTCACGCCGGAGGCTCATTACCACAGACGGGGGGACCCCAGCCGTGCGCGTACAAAGCGCCTCTGCCGGTTTTGCGGCTGTCTGCCGGGACTGTAAAAACGTTTTCCCTCAGCGGAAGAGACTTCTGGCATCAGGCTGATACAACAACAGAAAAACGCACCCAATGGAAGCCAGAGAGTGGCAAATTGGGTGCGTTTTTGTTTTTCCACCGGTGCGGCGCCTGCTGCCAGGACTGAAGGGCAGCTTGCCTGTTGACGGGAGGCGGTCCCGCATTACCGCTTCGTGGGACGGGACTATTTTTCGTTTGCGGCAGGCGGCTCTGGCGGGGAATGCAACCATGTACCGCGCTGGGACCGGCGGGCGGTTTTCTTTGGTGTGCTTTCCATGGGAATACAGAGCAGCGCTTCCGAGATAAACCAGTGATCTTGATAGGTGTTTTTCAGCCAGCCGCTGTATTTTTCGGCTGTCTCGCGAATGTTTTTTATCCCCATTCCATGGATGCCGGCGTCTGACTTTCGGGTGGGGAGGTCTCCTTCCGCGGTGAAGGGGCTTCCGGAGAGAGAATTGGTTACGCGAAAAAGCAGAAAGCCTTGCTTTTGAAGAACCTCCACCGTGACAACGCGGTTCTCTTCCAACGGCATGCCGCTGCACGCTTCCAAGGCGTTTTCCACCTGGTTGCCCAATACGGCGCATAGATCTACGGATGGAATGGGAAGAGGGGAGGTAATATCGGTCTCGTAACGGAAGGTGATTCCCTGCTTTGCGGCCTCCGCGGCAGAGCAGTTTATCACGGCGTCAATGATGCCGCTGCCGCTGCGGCAAAGCTGTATGTCGCGATAGGAGATTTCCAGAAGCTCTCGGATATACTGGGAAACCTGCTGGTCGTCCTGGCTTTCCGCCATTCCCAGAATCGCCCGCAAATGGTGGTGAAAGTCGTGGACACGCCGGGCGTTTTCCTGCAGGTCCTCGTGGAGCTGGCGGTAATTTTGCTCCATCAGCTGGCTCGATTGGGCGTACAGCCGCTTCTCTGCCCGTTCCTGCGCCCCCGCTGCCACGGCTACAAGCAGCGTGGGAACCATCAGCACAAAGGCCAGCAGGATGAGAAAGGAGATAGCGGATCCCCATTGGGAGGCGTAATAATCTCCCACCAGAACAGCGCTCATGTGATATTGGCTGACGCAGAAGGCGGCCGCCTCAATGCCGGTCAGGGCCACAAGCTCCTTCCCACTCAGGGCGGTCAGCCGGGATATTTTGCCGCACACAAAGAAAAACAGAAGAGTGTCCGCGCCCTTGTCCACCGTCAAAAACAGGGAACGTAAAGGCCCAGGGCTGAGAAACAAGCCGGAGGAATCCAAGATCTGCACACGAAAGAGCAGACAAAAGACAATCAGCAGCGTGTATGTGATTACCAGAATAATAAGCTCCGCCAGGATGCTGACTCCTCCGCGAAGCAGCGCCTTCCCTTTGGAAAGTATGCCAGAAAAGAGGAACACACAGAGCAGGGAAATTTCGGGAGAGAGATAAGACCACAGCAGCACACTGTTCCAGATTTGGAGAATCCCTGTGGTCGCCAGAGCGAGGGCGATTAAAAGAACCCAGTGCTTTGCGCCGGAAAAGCGCCGTCCGCCCGCCTCGGCAACAGCCGCCAGGCACAGAAGGCTTTCCCAAAACAAGGCAGCCGCGTTGATGTTTTCGTATGTCAAGGGATCACCTTCCTTTTCCCCACAGGGATATGATGGCCTCTTTTACCTTGGGCAGCATGGGACGGCTGATGGGCAGCTTTTCCCCGTTTGCCAGCACCAGAAGAGAGCCCTCCAGCCCCTGTACCCGATCCAGGTTTACAAAGCAGCTCCTGTCGATAAAGAGAAACCGTGGGTCCGCCAGCTCCTGAAACAGCTCCTTGATGCCCCGGCTGTCGGTAACGGGTTCCTGGTCGGCTGTGACAATCTCCACGTTTCGCCGGTCCTTGTGAACATACAAAATCTCCTGATAGAGAATTCGGGTGTAGTTGTAGTACCGCTGCACCAAAATGGATTTCTGATCGGTCCGGTGAATTTCCGCAGCCGCCTTCTCCAAAGCCTCTGGAAGCGCGCTTTTCCAGTTCAGCTTGGACACATAGCGCAGGGCGTTTACCTTGTATCCCTCTGGCGCGTACTTCAGGTGAGAGGTGAGGAAGAGCAGGGGAGCGTTTGGTTCCCACCGGCGAAGCTCCTTGGCGGTTTCCAGGCCGTCCATCCCCGGCATCTCCACGTCCAGCACAAAGAGGTCAAACCGTTCGCCGTCCGCCACGGAGGCTGTCAGTGCGGAGGGGCTTGAAAAGGAACACACAAGCGGATGCTCCCCCTGGTCAAGCATCCACGCTTCTATATGGTCAGAAAGCTCTTTCAGAAATGTTTTGTCATCGTCGCAAAGCGCAAGCTTCAGCATAGCCACCCCTCTTTTTCAAAAAAGACAAGATTATTTTACCATCTGCTTCCCCTCAAATGCAAATCCTAACGTTTATTCTAAGGGGATAACTGGGCATTTTCATAATTTCCGCGCGAATTGCCGGGTTTTCGGCGCAATTTGCAAGGGATGCAATTCATGCGGAGAAATCCACAGTTTGCGCGAAATTGCGGATTTTTCCCTGGGCTGGGTGGTAAGGTTGGCTCAGAAAAGCTCTTTTAGAAGGGAGACATTGCCATGACCAGAAAACAAAAATGGAGCAACCAAAAAATAGCCCGCAGAATTTTCTTGCCAATGGGAGCGGTTCTGCTGTTTCTTCTGGTGGGAGGAGTCGCTGTTTGTCTGTGGAACCAGCCCAAGCCCGCGTTGGTCTCAGTGGGCCAGACTCTGGAAATGAGCGTGGAACAAGATCAGAAGACAGCCGGTCCCTTTTTCGGGTATACGGCGGGGTTCCCCTGGGTCAGCGGCACCATAGAGCTGACGGTGGACAGCGCCCAGCTTTACAGCTCTGTCCAAGCGGCAGGCATTGACCCGGCAGAGTGCAGCGCCAGCGCGGACAGCTCCGGCTCCTTTGTGCTGCTGCAAATCACCCTGAAAAATGTGGACGCCCAGCTCGATGACGGCATGAATTTCGCCGTGGGCCGCCTGATTACGGCGCAAGCCTTCCAAGGCTGGAATGTCCTCAACGACAACTACTTAACGGAGGCGCCTGTCTACTTCAGCGACCACCAGCCCATCTCAGAGGAAAGCCGCAACTACTTTGAGGGAGAACTGCCCCCCGGCGCGTCAAAGACTTTTTTGCTGGGCTTCTCCGCGGCGGAGACGTCCCGTGAATTGGTGTTTGAGGTGGGTACCAACGGGTTGGCTCACAAATATGGGGTATCTCTGGGAGACCTGTCCCTGACGGCTTGATAGGGGGCGTTTTTCGTGAAGAATAGTTTGAAAACACAGGTGTATCTGGCCTTTCACAACCGGTTTTTCTGGGCCAGCTTTTTGCTGATGACAGCCTTCGCTGTGTTCGGCGCACTGTTTATGGAAATTCTCAGGGAACAGGGCTTTCAAATGTGGCGGGACTTCCGCTTTGGCGAAAATGGACAGCCTCTGCAAACTCTCTTCCTTCCAGCCACCAGTCTGTATTGCAAATGGCTGGGAGGCGACGCCGGGCAGTTCACCACCGCCGCCTTTTATTTTTTGGTGTACCTGGTGTGTACCGTGCCGTTCTCCTGGTCCCTGGTGTCGGAAAAGCAGAGCGGCTATGACGCCCACATGGTCCTCAGCGCAGGAAAGGGGCCTTACTATTTGTCAAAGTATATCGCTTCCTTTCTTTCGGGAGGGTTTGTGGTGGCTGTGCCTCTGGCTGTGAATTTTATCCTGTCGGCCTGCTTTGTTCCGGCATTTCGGCCGGAGCCTTATGCGGACCTATACTATGGGGTGGGGTCCCCCTATTTGTGGGGGGACCTGTTTGTAACAGCGCCGCTGCTCTATGTGGCGCTGTACATCCTGCTTGCGGGAATCATGGCGGGATGGTGGGCGACCCTTGGCGTCTCCTTGGCCCTGATCGTCCAAAACAGATTTGTGGTGATGATCTGTCCCTATCTAGTTCTGCTGTTTTTTCATGTGGTTTGGACCAACTTTGCCGGTGCTATTCTGAATGTGTATGTACAGGCGTCTCCCATCTATTTTATCATTCCCCGCGCTCTGGGAGCCAACAACAACGGGTGGGTAATTCTGGCGTGGATCGGGGCAATCCTTCTGTTTGACGCCCTCATCTTGAAAAAGAAGGGGATGGATGCAGATGTTCTTTAAGCTTGTACGCTTTGACCTGAGGAACGGCCTCGCGGCGGAATGGAAAAAATTCCTGACCGCGCTCATTGTGTTCCTGGGGTTCTTCTCCCTTCACTATCTGCGCGTGACCGCGGAGAACGTCTATCTTCAGAGAACGGGGGAGAAAGGGCTGCAATTCACCTGTGCGGATTTCATCCTCTCTGTATTGGGCGGCATGAGAAGGGTTGGGTCTGGAGAGGGAAATATGGAGACCTTTCCAGCCCTGTGGATGTTCTTTTTCCTGCTGCTGCTGTTTGATACCCTGCGCTATCCCGCCCGAAACCTGGAGGGCATGGGCAAAACCATGCTGCTGTTGTCGCGAAGCCGGCGGATGTGGTGGCTTTCCAAATGTGTGTGGTGTTGCTGCTATGTGTGGGCATATTTTCTCCTGCTGTACGCTTCCGCCTTTTTGATGGCCCTGTGCCTGGGGGGAGAGATGACTCTCCAGCCCAGCGAGTACGCGCCCTCTATGCTGGACGCGGGAAGGCACATCAAAGCTCCGCCCTGGAACATGTCCCCCGGGCTGCTGCTGGCGCCCCTTGCCGCCTGTGGAATGGCCATGCTGCAAATGGCGCTGAGCCTGTGGATGCCGCCGGTCTTTGCCTATGTTTTTTCCGATGTATTGCTGCTGGCCTCTGTTTTTCTGGCTGTTCCCGGGCTGGTGGGAAACTATGCCATGCTGTTTCGCGCCCAGCTCTTCGCGGAGGATGGTTTTTCTTTGGGGCAGGGCTTTTTTGGGGGCCTCGATGCTGATTGTCCTGAGCCTGCTGGCGGGCTGCTTCCGCATGGAACGCTTGGATATTCTGAACAGAGAGTGAAAGGAGCATTGCGGTGAAAATCCTGTTGGACCATGTTGCTAAGACGATGAAAGGGGTGGATGTGCTAACGGACATTTCCATGACCCTGGATTCCGGTAAGATCTTCGGCTTTCGGGGCGTGAACGGCTCGGGAAAGACCATGCTCATGCGGGTGATCTCCGGACTGGTCCGCCCCACCAAGGGAACGGTAACCATAGATGGCAAGGTGCTGGGGAAGGACCTTTCGTTTCCCCCCAGTGTTGGCGCGCTCATTGAGAATCCCGCCTTTTTGGACGGCTGCTCTGGGTTTGAGAATTTAAAAATTCTGGCCTCCATCCGCAACCGCGTTTCCAGCGATGAAATCCGGGAGACCATCACCCGGGTGGGCCTCGACCCGGAGAATAAGAAAGCCTTCAAGAAATATTCCCTGGGCATGAAGCAGCGCCTGGGAATTGCCGCGGCCGTTCTGGAGCGTCCCGACCTGATTCTTTTGGACGAGCCCACCAACGCTCTGGATGAGGACGGTGCGGCAATGGTGCAAAGGGTTATCCAAGAGGAGAGGGAGCGTGGCGCCTTAATCATTCTTTCCTGTCATGATCCAAGGGTGCTCAGCTCCCTGGCCGATGAAATCTATCACATTCAGGAGGGCCGGCTGGTCTCTCACACGAACAAGGAGGGAAAAGCGCTGTGAAACGGTTTTTAGCGGGAGCTTTCTCCCTTCTTCTGGCTCTTGGCGCGGGAATACGGATCTGGTATGTAAACACCCATGTGGACCCGCGGTTTACTCCTCCGGAAACAGAGGTCTATCAAATGGGAGAATGGGTGGAGCTGGAGGGCAATTTTCAGTTCGGCGCTCAAGAATGCACAGACGGCTACGCTGTCAGGCTGGAAAGCGTGGAGTTCATGACGCCGGAGGAGTACGCTGGAAAGTATGACCTGGATCTGGAAATGTTCCGCATGGGGCCAAAGGGGGAGATGCCGAAGACTGTGGCGGATTTGACACTGAATTTCCGCAATGCGGGTAGCGAGGAGGGTTATATCCAATTTGTGTATTACCGCATGTACTCGGACAATGACCTGCGCTCCTTCGCTCCCTTGGCGGACGTGAACGGGACGCTGCATCCGGAAATGAACGAGCGGCTGGGTTTTATGATTTACCCGGGGACGGAAAGCGGTCCCGCCCATTTTTGCCTGGTGTCGGGAGTGGAGATGTCCGGCGCCATTACGGGAAACTATCGGAACTTCCCCAAGTATCTTCAGATTTCCATAACGCCTGTCCGAAAGGTAATTGAAATACCGGTGCCGGACTCTCTGAAGGACAAAGCTTGATTTCGCCATGCAGCGGGAGAGGGGACACTTTCACTTGCTTTGGAGAGAAGCTCGGATAGCTTCCCTCCCGAATGGAAGAAAAAACTGCGAAGAAACCTGCGGCCATCATCATAATGAATTTTGATAAGAGTGTTGTGAGGAAAAAAGGGAACCATTGCGCAAGGGCCGGGAGAAATCCCGGCCCTTGTCATAGTCTTGTTTTAAATTCTGCTAAAAGAGAGAGAAGCGCCATTTATATATGGGCAGAAAAGGAGACAAGCGGTCTGAACAGATGGGGCGTTTCCTTTTGGCTGCTGTATATCCAAAGACCGCCCATAAAAAAAGAAGAGATACGCTTTCCACAGCGGTTCCACAGCGGTCTCTTCTTCTTTTTTCATGTTCTGTGAGCTGCGGTCTGGGTTTAATAGGGATTTCCGCCCAGCTCGGTTAGGCCAAAGAAATCCAGCGCCTCTTGAATGGCCAAATCCCAGAAGCGCCACTCGTGACGGTAGCCCTCTTTGATAAACCAATGGCAGGCCAGCCCAATTTCCTGGCAATGCTGGCGGAACACCTTCAAATTCTCATAGATCAGAGCGTCCTCGGTACCGCAGGCAAACATCAGGCGGGGCAGCTTGCCGGTGGGAGCCAGCTTGTCAATCACAGCCCAGACATTCTCCGGCCCATTTTGATAGGCCTCCAAGCCCCCAGCGTTTTCAATGGAGGCGGCTGTCCGGGAATTGGAAGAATCCAGCATCATGTTGGGGTTGCCGGGAGAAATCAGGGAGAAATCTACCGGAGCGGCGGAAAGCACCGCGGCAGCGGCAAATTTGTCCGGGTGGTTTACGGCATATTTAATCGTACCCCGGCCGCCCATGGACAGGCCCGCGATGAAGTTGTCTTCCCGCTTGTCAGAAACAGGGAACCAGCCGTAAATCAGGGGCATCAGCTCTTCGGTGAGGTAATCATACATTCCAAAGCCCATCATGCAGTTATCCCAATTGGAATAGTTTGAGTTTAGGGCGGATGGCATTACTACCACCAGGTTGTGCTCTGTGGCGTACATTTCAATGTTGGTTTTGCGAACCCAGTCGCTGTGGTCGCCAAAGGTGCCGTGGAGCAGCCAAAGCACTTTATATTTCCGGCCGCTGCGGTAAAATTCCTGAGGCGTTTGCGCCCTGGGCTTGTCCGGCAGAATGACCGTGACCTCGTGGTTATTTTTCAGGTACTCGCTTTCAAAGTTGTAGGTGAGAATGGACATAAGAGAAAACCTCCTTTTTAAAATGTATTACAGAGCGAGGACTTTGGTAGAGCCGCTGTCCACGTCCGTATAGGTGATTTGAAAGGACCTGTCGCCGAAATCGGCGTCCAGAACAGCGATAGCGTTGTTCTTTTTCCACTGGATGTGAAGCCTGCCGCCTGCGCTGTTTTGGTCCACCAGAATGTTTCCGTCAAAGGCTGGATGCTGGTTGCGGAAACGCATCAAGTGGTAGAGCTTTTGAAGCATAGGCTTCTGCACCGCATGATCAATCTCCTCCTCGGTGTAGTTGTGGCGGTTGATGCTCCTGCCTTCGCCGCCGTTTTTCAATGCCTCAATGTCATTTTTGCCGGCCAGCAGACCCACATAGTATACCTGGGGAATGCCAGGGGTAAAAAATTGTACCGCCCGGGCCAGCAGGTAGGCGTCGTCGTCGCAATCCAAAGCGGAGTAATAGGTGCATCCCAGCTGGTAACGCCGGACCTTTTGCCCGTCGGTTTTGATGGTGCTGGGCAGCTTGATATAGCTTCTTGCCTCTTCGGTGAGCTTTTCCACGTTCTCGCACACCAGCTCAATTTCGTCCTCTTCCAGCAGCCCGGCCACATCCACCACGCCGATGCCGTCGTGGGTGTCCAGGGTGGTAAACTGGTGGTGGGGGCAGATGTTCAGCCAATGAATCACCCGGTCGGTGCGGCCGGTCATCAGCCCGTGAAGGAGCAGCATGGGCAGAGCGAAGTCATATACCCAGTAGCCGTGGTCCACCATCTTCTGCTGGATATGATAATTCTCGTGGATCTCCGCCAGCATCTCCGTGCCGGTTTTCCGCAGCGGCTCCATGGCGATGTCCAGCACGTCCCAGATGTCTGGCTCCACAAAAAAGCAGGTGGTTCCAGGGCGCTTTGAGGCGTAGGCCAGGGCGTCAAAGCGAACCAGAGGCACATGGTTGGCAAGGCGGGTCAGATTGCGGTTGTAGTAGTCCTGGGTGGCCTTGGCATAGGGGTCAATGTCCACCTGCTCCTCGAAGAATGTGTTCCAGAGGCGAACGGTCTGGCCGTTGTCCAGGGTGAAGTCCTTATAGGGGCCTTGGGCTTTTCGCATGTAAAGGGCTTGCAGATCTTTCTCGGTAGGTTCGCCGCCGGGCCAGAACTCGTTCCAGTGGATGAACATGTCACGGTAGGGGGAGGCGTCTCCCTTTTTCTGATAATCCTGAAATTCTTGGCTGCGGATGGACACATGGTTCAGCATGAAGTCTGCCATCAGGTAGTATTTTTCCGCCAGATGGTCAATGTCCTCCCAGCTGCCAAAGGCTGGATCCACTGTGTCGTAGTTGATAACAGCGAAGCCCCGGTCGCCGGAGGAGGGAAAGAAAGGCAGCACATGGACGCCGCCAAAGACCCCCGAAAAGTGCTTGTCCAGAATGTGGGCAAGAGCCTTCAGGTTTTTCCCCATGCTGTCCGCATAGGTGATGAGCATACACTTGTTTTCAATGTTTTTCATGATGTTCTCCTGTGTTTAAAGGTGATGGCTTTAGAATTTACCATAAAAATTGTGATATTTTTCTTATAAACAATGTACCATATTCTGAGACAGGATGCAAATGGAAACGACAGATTTTTCGGAAAAACAAAAAATGATACCGTATAATTAAAAGTTTGCTTTCTAAAATTCTCCTATACTATGGGGGAGGTATGCTGGGGAAAAAACGATACAAACAAGTGAGAAGGTGCGGTATGAAAGAAAACAGAAATCCGTCAATGTCAAGGTCCCTGGGGGAAGGCTTTCCCCATGTTCATCGGTCTATTGTGGTGAAGATCAGTTTTTTCATTGCCTTTGCATTTATCATTCTTTTGGGACTGCTGACGGGATATTCCATCTATTCCATTCAAACGGCTTCTCACAATATACGGGAGCAGCAGCTGCGGGTACGACTATGATATGCTCACTTCTGTTGGCTTTGACGATGACGACATCACCGACCTGGCCAGCCTGGAGCCCATCTTTGCAGCTCTGAAGGAAAAATATCCGGATGTGTACTGCTAGCATGATTATTCCCAACCTGATTTCCATGGTGATTGTTTCCTACATTGTATACGCGTTTCTCAGCCCGGAAACCGGCCTGCTCAATTCCATTATCAAGGCCTTTGGCGGCTCGCCGGTCAGCTGGTACAGCAATACATCCGCCTGGCCTTTTATCCTGGTGATTGTGCAGCTGTGGAAAACAGTGGGATATAACTCCATTGTATATATCGCCTCTATCACGGGCATCGATCCCAGCCTGTATGAAGCCGCCCGCATCGACGGTGCAAGCCGGTGGCAGCAGATTAAGAAAATTACGCTTCCATCTCTGCGCCCCTTGATTACGCTGATGATTTTGATGAGCTGCGGCCGCATTTTCAATTCTGACTTCGGCCTGTTCTATCAGGTGCCTCAAAATTCCGGCGCGCTGTTTTCTGTCACCCAAACCATTGACACCTATGTTTACCGCGGCCTTATGGAAAACAACAATGTGGGTATGTCCAGCGCGGCGGGCCTGTTCCAGTCTGTGGTGGGTTTCCTGTTTGTAATGGTAGCCAACGCCATTGTACGCAAAACCAATAAAGAAGACGCCTTGTTCTAAAGCGGAGGAATGAACCTATGAAATCAAAGCTGATGACAAGGGATGAGCGCGCTGTTCAGCTGATTGCACTGGTGATTCTGGCCATTCTTTCGCTGTGTGCAGTTCTGCCGTTTGTCCTGATTTTTATCGCCTCCTTCACCGAGGAGAAAACCCTGACCCAGTACGGCTACACCTTTTTTCCCAGAAAGCTGAGCCTGGACGCTTATAAATATTTGGCGAACAACTTCAGCACCATTGGGCGTGCCTATTTGACCTCGATCTGTCTGACCGCGGCCGGCACCACCCTCAGCATGCTGCTGACCACCATGTTTGCCTATCCCCTGTCAAGAAGGGACTTTAAATACCGCAATCCCTTTGCCTTTTTCCTGTTCTTCACCATGCTGTTTAACGGCGGAATTGTCCCTTCCTACATGGTGTGGACCCGCGTTTTTCATGTGCAGGACAGCTATTTGGCATTGCTGCTGCCCAACCTGCTGATGGGCGCCTTTAACGTGTTGCTGGTCCGCAATTATTATCAGACCAATGTACCCTCTGCCATTATCGAATCGGCGCAGATTGACGGTGCCAACGAATTGACTATTTTCTGGAGAATCATGTTTCCCCTGTCGGTGCCGGTAAATGTGACGGTGGGCCTGTTTGCCGGCCTGGCCTATTGGAACGACTGGACCAACGCCCTGTATTACATTCGAAATGTGAAATACTTTGGAATCCAAAATGTTTTGATGTCCATTATGAACAATATTGCCTTTTTGTCCTCCGGCCAGGCCAGTCAGCTGGTGGATACCAGTCAGATCACCATTCCCAGCGTGGGAATGCGTATGGCCTTGGCGGTCATTGGCGTGCTGCCGATTTTGGTAATGTTTCCACTTTTGCAAAAGCATTTGATTAAAGGCATTGTTGTGGGCGCGGTGAAGGGCTGATACAATAGAAGCGGATCCCATGTAAGGAGCCTGCCGTTTTCCGCAGGCGTTCCCATGGCTTCCATCAAACGCAAGCAATAAACAAAGAAATAAATGAGTAAATCAATCCATAGAGAGGAAGGTATTTGTTATGGCAGTATTTCGCACCACATTCTTTTCCAACTCCTTGCGCCGGCTTACGGAAATGACAGCGATTGTCCCTGTTGAAAGGGCGGCGGGCATTCCGGAAGAGCTGCGGGCCAAGAGCGACAGTCCCATGAAAACCGTAATGCTGCTTCACGGTTATTCCGGCACCCACAGCGACTGGCTGTACGGCTCCCGCATTGAACAGCTGGCCATGAAATATCACATCGCGGTGTTGTGTCCCAGCGGTGAGAACGGCTTCTATGTGGATGACCGGAAACGGGACGCCCTGTATGAGCAGCTTTTGTGCGAGGTGATCGACTTTGGCCGGCGGGTATTCCCGTTAAGCTGCAAGCGGGAAGACACCATCATTGGCGGATTTTCCATGGGCGGCTATGGCGCTCTCATCAACGGCTTTAAGCACCCCGAGCTGTTTGGCGGTGTCATTGCTCTGTCCGCCGCCGCCATCACCGATGACCTGGCAAAGATGGACAGCTATGAGGACAATCCCGCGGCGATGGCCAGTCCCTCCTATTACGAGCATATCTTTGGCTTGCCCAAGGAGATTCCCGGCAGTGACCGGGACCTGCGGTTTGTTGCCCGGCAGCTGGCTGAAAGCGACGCGCCCAAGCCCCAAATCTACATGGCCTGCGGAACGGAGGATATGCTGGTGCGGTCCAGCAATGAGTTCAGCGCCTATCTGGACTCCATTGGCTTGAAGCACACCTATGTGACAGACCCGGGTATCCACAACTGGGCCTTCTGGGATCCCCACATCGAGATGGCCTTTGAGGAAATGCTTGGCACAAAGTGAAAACAGGCGATGGGGCGGTCCGGCTTGAGCTGACCGCCTTTCGCCGTTTTGCCTGAAGGAGAGAAATGACGATGGCTTTTGAAAAATTGACAGAATATTTGGACAGCCTGGGAGAGAGCTATGGCGTCCCGGGACTGGACTGCAAGGTGATGAAGGACCACCAGGTGCTGTACCGCCACAGCGCCGGATACAGCGATTTTTTGGGAAAGCGTCCTGTGTTTGGAAACGAGCTGTACGATCTGTACTCTGCCACCAAGGTGGTCACCATGCTGGCGGTAATGCAGCTGGTGGAGCAGGGAAGGCTGGGCCTGGAGGACGAGCTTTCTCAATATCTGCCGGAGTTTTCCCAGATGAAGGTGGCGGACACATTCGATACCGGCGCCGCTGGATTTCCCGGCTGGCCCGATGAGAATACCCCCTGCCACCCTGCCAGAAGCAAGGTGTATATTCATGATTTGATGTCCATGACAGCAGGGTTTTCCTACTCTGCTGGAAACGCTGATGGCTCTCAGCGCCGTTACCCAAATGTCCCAGCCTCGTTACCAGGGAAAAAGGCATGTGGCCTGGATCTGGGGATGCACGCTGGTCATGACGGCGGCGGTGGCGGCTCTCAACAGCGTCCGCCTGTTTTCCTTTGTCACCATTGCCCTTTCCTTTGGCATGCTGATTGGTCTGTCCCGGTTTACGGCGGCAGGGGGATTGGTCCGCCGGGCGGCGGCCGCTGTGCTAGTATACCTGTGCATCCACGGGGCGGACTATGTACTGATCGCTCTGATGAGCCTGCTTTCCGGGCAGAGGGACGGCTATTTGCGGACCTTTCACACCATTCTGGAGCCTGGCCCCAACCGGCTGCTGTTTTTGACGCTTAGCAAGGCGGCGGATTTCGCCCTCTATCTGGGGCTTCGGAAGAAAATGCAGGCAGTAGCCTGGCTCCAGCGCCGGTACTGCGTCCTGGCCCTGGGGCTGGGGGCCGCGGCCTATGTGGTGATGACGGTTCTGCTCACCCTGGTGCGGGCCGAATCCTACGCGGTGCTGCAGTCTGCGGTGCTGCTGGCCTGGATTCTGCTGGTGATCTGCGTGATTTTCGTGATCTGCATTTTTGTGGTAATGGCGGATTATCAGCGGCAGAAGCAGCGAAACGCCTATCTTCGCACCACCAACGAGCTGATGGTGGAAAATTACCGCAAGCTCAGCAAGACCCAGCAAACCATCCGCCAGCAGGTTCACGATTTCAACCACCATCTGCGGGTTTTGAAGGAGTTTGCCGACAGCCAGAGCATGGAGGATGTGCGAAGCTA
Source organism: uncultured bacterium (assembly GCA_905215055.1). Classification (GTDB taxonomy): domain Bacteria; phylum Bacillota; class Clostridia; order Oscillospirales; family Acutalibacteraceae; genus Acutalibacter. The sequence goes on along the minus strand of CAJMOH010000001.1, from coordinate 128,621 downwards.
CCTTCAAACGCTGCTGGAAGCGCCCAGCCAAAGCCTTGCCCTGTGCGCCAGCGGCAACGAGGTCATCGACGCAGTTATCAACTGCCGGGCCGCGGATGCCCGGTCAAACGGCATCGAGTTTCAATATGACGCCCAGTACGACCCCTCCTTTCAGGTGGATCCCGTAGACCTGTGCGCCATTCTCTCCAACCAGCTTGACAACGCCTTTGAATCCTGCCAGCAAATACCCCAGGGAGAGAGACGGGCCGTTCGAGTGCGCGTTTGGCCTCAAAACGGGAACATGCTCTTTTTGCAGGTGGCCAACACCGTTCGGGAAAATCCCTTTCTCAAAAACCCAGAGCTGCGCTCCGCCAAGAAGGATCCCTATCAGCTTCATGGCCTGGGGCTTCAAAATATCAAAAGCACCGCGGAAAGGTACGGCGGAGACCTGAAAAGCACCTTTCAAAAGGGGGAGTTTCTCTCCACTGTGTTTCTGTTCTGCGGACCGGACAGCTTTTGACAAAAGGGGACTGCTGCCTTTTCAGGGCAGAGTCCTTTTTATTTGCGCTGTTTGAAAAAATATTTTATACTGGGTGTAAGATTGCCCTTGAAAAGTTGACTTATAGGGTGAAAAGGCTTTTTCACGGGGAAGGATGAGGAGTATGGAAGACCGGCAGATTGTCCAGCTGTATTGGGACCGGGATCAGCAGGCCATTGCCTGCTGCAAGGAAAAGTACGGTATATACTGCTTTTCTGTGGCAAACCATATTTTGGAAAGCCGGGAGGATTCGGAGGAATGCGTCAACGACACCTGGTTTTCCGCATGGAACAGGATACCGCCTCACCGGCCCAGCGCCTTGCGGATGTTTCTGGCAAAGATCACCCGCGGCCTGGCCTTTAACCGGTTTAAGGCCAGGTACGCCCAAAAGCGGGGCGGGGGCCAGCTGCCGCTGGTTTTGGACGAGCTGGGCGAGTGTGTGGCCGGCATGGACGATGTGGCCGCTGTGGTGGACGCCAAGGAGCTGGGCGAGTGTGTCCGGCAGTTTGTGGCCCAGCTGCCAGCCAGGGACGGGGACGTGTTTCTCCGGCGGTACTTCTTTACCGAGTCAGTCAAGGAGATCGCGGAGGGCTATGGCTTGACGGAAAACCATGTGTCGGTTGTGCTCAGCCGGACCCGCAAAAAACTGAAGGACCACTTGACAAAGGAGGGATATTTGTGAAAGGCGAAAAGCTGTATGAAAGCATGAACCATGTGGACGATCAGATTTTGGAACGCAGCGAAAGGCGAAAGCAGTCCCGGCGCAGGCCCTGGTGGATGGGGGCCGTGGCCGCGGTGCTGGTGGCGGCGGTGGCGGTTGGCGTTATGCTCCGTCCAGAGGCGGGTATCACCGCCCAGGCCATCGTCACGGCGGAATACCCGGAGATGGCCCCCTATCCTCTGGAGGAAGATTACTACGATGAGGCCACCGGGGAGGTGGACTATGAAGCCTATGACCAAGCCTATGACGCCTGGTGGGAATCCCGGAAGGCCTTCCGCCAGGAGGCGGGCTACGCCAACGGTCTGGACAGCTTTTTCCAAAAGAGCATTCCGGTATTTCTCTCCGGGAAGGAGGGGGAAAACGCCGCCTACTCCCCGGTGAACGTGTACATGGCCCTTGCCATGCTGGGGGAAGTGACCGGCGGCAGCAGCCGCCAGCAGATTTTGGACCTGCTGGGCTGCGGCAGCATTGAACAGTCCAGAGAGCAGGCCAACGCCGTGTGGAAGGGCCAGTATCAGGACGACCAGGTTTCCGCCACGATCCTGGCAAACTCGGTATGGCTGCGGGACGGCGCCTCCTATAACCAGGATACCCTGCAAATTCTGGGGGAGGACTATTACGCCTCCTCCTTCCAGGGTACTATGGGCAGCGAAGAGTATTCCGAAATGCTGCGGGCCTGGCTCAACGAGCAGACCAGGGATCTCTTGAAGGACCAGACGGCAGGGATTGAGCTGACGCCGGAGACCGTGTTCGCTCTGGCCTCCACCATTTACTATAAGGCCGCCTGGGGGAATGAGTTTAGTCCCCAGAACACCGCGCCCCAAACCTTCCACAGTCCCCAGGGGGATGTGGAGGTGGACTTTATGCACGAGGTTATGGAAAACGAAGATTACTACCGGGGAGAAAACTTTGGCATTGTCCGCAAGTATCTGAAGGACGGCAAGTATATGTGGATGATCCTTCCCGATGAGGGCACCGCTCCCGAACAGCTGCTGGAGCAGGAGGACGCGGTGGACGTTCTTCTTTCGGAGGTCAACTGGGAGGACTGGGAGCGGTACGAAATACACCTTGCTTTGCCAAAGTTTGACGTGACCAGCGACACGGATTTGCTGGCAGGTTTGCAGTCCCTGGGCGTCACCGACGTAATGGATTCGAGCCTGTCGGATTTCACTCCCATGACCACCGAGGCGTCAAATCTGTGCCTGACGATGGCCCAGCACGCTGTGCGGGTCAAGGTGGATGAAGAAGGCGTGGAGGCCGCGGCCTACACCGTGCTGGCCGCAGGAGAGACCAGTGAGGCCCCGCCCCCCAGGAAGATAGACTTTGTGCTGGACCGGCCCTTCCTGTTCGCCATCACCAGTCAGGATGGCCTGCCCCTGTTTGTGGGCGTTGTCAACCAGCCGTAATTGTTGAAAAAGGAGCAGGAGCTGCCGCCCAGCGCGGCAGCTCCTTTTGCATAGAAGGCCCTGGGGTCAGGGCAGTCCCAAAGGGAACTTTGCCAGCTTTTTCAGAGGGAAGGGACCAGGGAGGCTTCCCCAGGAATTTTCCCAGTTTCTTGGGCGCCGCGCCTTGCCAAAGGAAACCGCTCTGTGCTATGATGATAAAGAAGGAGAGCGGAAACAGGCTCTCGTTTGTGGAAAGGAGTTGTCAATATGGATGTGAAACAAGCTGCCCGCCGGGCGGTGGAGGGCTCTGCCGTCCTGCTGAAAAACCAGGGGAATTTGCTGCCCTTTGCATCCGGGAAAACCTTGGCCCTGTTCGGCTGGGCGCAGGTGGACAGTGTGCTGTCCGGCAATGGCTCCGGCGCCGCCAGGGGCGGGAAAGCTCCCAGCATTGCCCAGGCGCTGGGGGAGGCTGGGTTCGGCCTGGTGGAGCCCTTGGCCGCTTTTTACCGTCAGGCGGTGGAGGAGGAGAAAAAGGCTCATCCCCCGGAGTTTGACGCTTCCCAGATCAAGGAGGCGGTCAACAGCGGCCTGATGTACGAGATCTTCGGCAAGTACACCCCCAACCCCCAGGAGTTTTCCATTCCTGCTGGGCTGCTGGAGGAGGCCGCCAGCCAGACAGATACCGCCCTGTGGGTGGTTGGCCGGAAGTCCGGCGGCGAGGAGTGCGACCGCCACCTGGAAAACGACTACTACCTGTCCCAGCAGGAACAGGCCCTGCTGGAGCAGCTCTGCGCCGCCTTCCCCAAGGTGGCGGTGGTGCTGAATATCAATGGCCTGATGGACCTGTCCTGGATAGAGGATCATCCCCAGATTCAGGCGGCGCTGTTTTTGGGCGTTCCCGGGGAAGAGGGACCGGCGGCCTTGGCGGAGCTGCTTTTGGGCAAGGTTACGCCCTCTGGAAAGCTGTCCGTCACCATTGCCAAGGACGGTGAGGACTACCCCGCCTGGAAGGATTTTTCCTGGGATAAGGACCACCCGGATTCCATCCTCACCTATCAGGACTACGGCCTGACGCCGCCGGACACGGAAGGGAAATTCGCCCGCCGGCCCGTCACTGCCTATCGGGAGGACATCTACCTGGGCTACCGGTATTTTGACTCGTTTAACGTCCAGCCCCTGTACCCCTTTGGCTTTGGGCTGTCCTATACGGAATTTTCCATCACCCCCGTGGGAGTGACGAAAACTCCCCAGGGCGTGCGGGTGAAGGTTGTTGTGAAAAACATAGGAGCCTGTAAAGGTAAGGAAGTTGTACAGCTTTACATGTCGGCTGTGAATACCGCTCTGCCCCATCCCGCCAAGGAGTTGAAAGCCTTTGCCAAAACAGGGGAGCTGGTTCCCGGTGGGGAGGAAGCCCTCACCCTTACCATCCCCTGGAAGGAGCTGGCCGGCTATTCAGAGGAGGCCGGCGCTTGGAGGATCGAAGCTGGAACCTACCTGCTGCGGCTGGGAAATTCCTCGGCGAACGTTCAAACGGTGGGGGCTGTCCAGGTGGAGGAATCCATCCTGGCGGCGCGGACCGGCAACCGGCTGTCCATGAACCCGGAGTATCGGGAACAGCTGGACCTGCTCACAGGAAAGCCCTTCCGGGAAGAACTGCCCCAGGATTGCCCGGTGATTTCCTTGACCGCCGGCGACATGGCGCTTTGCCAGGCTCCCGCTGTGCCGGTGGTGGACTGCGCTCAGCTGTCTGACAGAGAGCTGGCGGCCCTGTGCGTGGGCTTTGGGGCGGGCCTTCCCTTCCCAAATTTGCGAGATACAGAAGACCCGCCTACCATCCAGGGAGAGGACGGCCGGTTCCTCACGGAAAACGACCATCCCAGAGGCTTTAACGGGTATGTGTCCCCGGCCATCCCCGAAAAGGGGATTCACTCGGTGTTCTACAAGGACGGTCCCGCCGGTGTGGGAGAGACCGCCTGGCCCGGGGAAATGCTGCTGGCCTGCTCCTTTGACGGGGAGCTGCTCCGCTCTATGGGCGACGCCATTGGCGTGGAGTGCGAAAGCCAGCAGGTGGACGTGTGGCTGGCCCCTGCTCTGAACCTGCACCGCCATCCCCTGGGAGGCCGGAACTTTGAGTATTACTCTGAGGACCCGCTGCTGGCTGGGGCCTGTGCCCGCGCCTTGATGCAGGGCGTGCAGGAGAACCACAACGTGCTGGTGTGCGCCAAGCACTTTGCCGCCAACGAGCAGGAGACCTACCGCCGGGGCAGCGCCAAGCAGGAGAACGGCGTCCCCGCCTTTGACGCGGTGGATACCCTTGTCACAGAGCGGGCCTTGCGGGAGCTGTATTTAAAGCCCTTCCAAATGGCGGTGGAGGGAGGCCTTCACTGTATGATGACCTCCTTTAACAAGATTAACGGAACCTTCGCGGGGGGCAGCAAAGACCTTTGCACCCATATTCTCCGGGAGGAATGGGGCTTTGACGGAGCTGTTGTCACCGACTGGGGAGACATGGATATTGTGGTGGACGGCGCGGATGCCGTGGCTGCGGGCAATGACGTGGTCATGCCCGGCGGACCTCCTGTGATCGCCCAGATATTGAAGGGTTTGGAAGAGGGCCGTCTCACCCGCCGAGAGATGGAAACCGCCGTGGGCCATTTGCTCTCCATGGTGAAGCGGCTGGGAAGACTGGACTAAGCGCCCTTGGAAAACCGGGATCACTGGCCTGTGGGCGAAAAGAAAAGGGTTGTTGCGTTGGCAACAACCCTTTTTGTTGTGTTACAGCTCCTGACGGCCTTCCATGGCCCGCTGCAAGGTTACCTCGTCGGCGTATTCCAGGTCGCCGCCTACGGGGATACCGTAGGCCAGCCGGGTGACCCGCACGCCCAAAGGCTTGAGCAGCCGGGAAAGGTACATGGCGGTGGCCTCGCCCTCTACCGTGGGATTGGTGGCCATAATGACCTCTTCCACGGAAGGGCCGATGCGGGCCAGCAGCTCCTTGATCCGCAGCTGATCGGGACCGATCCCGGACAGAGGACTGATAGCCCCATGCAGCACATGGTAAAGACCGTTGTACTCTCCAGCCCGCTCCAGGGCGAACACGTCCTTTGGCTCCTCCACCACGCAGATAGCGCTCTTGTCCCGGGTGTCACTGCGGCAGACAGGGCAAAGCTCCCCGTCGGTCAAATTGCAGCAGACCTTGCAGGTGTGGATGTTCTCGTGGGCGTCCAGAATGGCCTGGGCAAAGCTTTGGGCTTCCTCCCGGCTCATCCCCAAAACGTGATAGGCCAGGCGCTGGGCCGACTTGTGGCCGATTCCCGGCAGGCTTTCAAACTTTTCCACCAGAGCTTCCAGGGGTGGAACGTGGTATCCCGCCATCTTAGAACAGACCGGGAATGTTCATGCCGCCGGAGATGGAGGTCATTCGCTCTTCCTTTTCCTGAGCGGCGGCCCGCAGCGCCTCGTTGACGGCGGCGGTGACCAGGTCTCCCAGCATTTCCGCGTCATCGGGATCAATTACCTCGGGCTTGATCTCGATGGATTTTACCTCCATCTTGCCGGTGACAACAGCCTTGACCGCGTCGCCGCCGGAGGTGGCGGTATATTCCTTTTCTTCCAGTTCCGCGGTAACGGTTTCCATCTGCTCCTGCATTTTCTGGGCTTGACGGGCAAGCTGCTGCAGATTGGAGGGGCCGCCTCCGCCGTATCCCTGGGGTAGTCTCGCTTTCATAAATAAACCTTCCTTTCCGGCGTTTCGCCGTGCGTTATTGTAACCCTGCCGAACATCCCCGCCGCATGGCTTCTTGTTTGCAGGCTTGGGGGAGCGGTGGCCTGTCCCACTGTTCCGGCAAGGCGTGTTTTCCAGATTAAAAGGGGATCTCCGCGTCCGTCAGGGGAGGCGGTTCCTCCTCCTGGGGCAGCGCCTCCTCCCGCAGTTCCACGCCCTCCTCCTTGGCCCGGCGTTCCAGCTCGGCAAAGGGGTCGGCCTGAGCCTCCTCTTCCTGAGGCGGCCGGTAAGGCCCCAGATTGTAGGTTCGCCCTGTCACCTGGAAGATGGCCTCCCGCATTCGCTGCCGCTGCTCCGGCCGCTTGAGCAGCTCAAAGGCCAGCTCCGGGGCCTGGATCAGCATATAGTTTCCATTGATGTACGCGGTGGACCCGGCAAAGGCCATGGCCACGCTCTTGGTGTCTCCCTTGATGCGCTGGAGTACCTCCGGCCAATCGCGAAAGCGCTGGGCGCCCGCGGCAAGAGCCGCCACATCCACCGCGGCGGTTTTTCGTTTGGGAGCGGGAGCCGGACTGCTTCCCGGAGCCGTCGGGGACGCTTTGGGAGCAGCCTCCGGCTGACCGGCAGGCTTTTCCGCGGCGGGGGCCGGTTCCCCGGTGAACCCAGGTTCTTCCCTGGAAGGCGGCTCCGACGGCGCTTCTGCGGAGGCGGGCCGTTTCTCAGGAGCAGGTTCCTCCGGGGGCAGGGGAGCCGCCGCCCGGCGGGGCAGACCATTCTCCAGGGCCTCCAGCCGCCGCAGCAGCGCCAGGGGAGAGGTGTCCAGCTCAGGGCTGCACAGCTTTACCAGAGCCATTTCCAGCTCTGCCCGCTGGTTGGCATAGCGCATTTTGTGGAGGGTCTCCTCAAAGGTATCCAGGCCGTGGAGGATGGCCGGCAGGCTGAGAGCCAGCGCCTGCCCTGTCATGGTTTCCAGCTCTTGAGGGGAGCACAGCACCAGCCGGGAGGCATCCCGCATGGTTTTAATTAGCATCAGTCCCCGGAAATATTCCGCCATCTCCTGGCACAGACGGCTCATGTCCTTGGATTCCCGGTGCAGGCCGTCAATCATTTCCAGGGCGTGAGAGACGTTTTGCTCCACAATGTCCTGGGTCAAGTCCGAGAGGTAGTCTCGGGCGGCGACTCCCGCGGTTTGGTTGACAATGTCCAGGGTCACATGCCGGTCCCGGCCCAGGCACTGGTCCAATAGGGACAGGGCGTCCCGCATGGCGCCGTCGGCGATTCGGGCAATCAGCAGGGCCGCGTCGTGGTCCAGCTGAGAGTCCTCCCTTTCCGCCACATCCTCCAGGCGGCCCGCAATGTCCTCGGGGGCGATGCGCTTAAAGTCAAACCGCTGGCACCGGGACAAAATGGTGGGCAGCAGCTTGTGGACCTCTGTGGTGGCCAGGATAAAAATCACATGGGGAGGCGGTTCCTCCAGGGTTTTCAGCAGGGCGTTGAAAGCCGCCACCGACAGCATGTGTACCTCGTCGATGATATACACCCGGTATTTTGCCGTGGCCGGGGTAAAGCTGGATTCTTCAATCAGGGAGCGGATGGAGTCCACGCCGTTGTTGCTGGCGGCGTCAATTTCCACCACGTCCAGAATGGAGCCTTCCTCCAGACCCCGGCAGATTTCGCACTCCCCGCAGGGGTCCCCGTCCTTGGGGTGGAGGCAGTTGACGGCTCTGGCCAAGATCTTGGCGCAGGTGGTCTTGCCCGTTCCCCGGGAGCCGGTGAACAGGTAGGCGTGGGCAATGCGGCCCCGCATCAGCTCGTTTTTCAGAGTCACAGTTACCTGGGGCTGTCCCACCACGTCCGCGAAAAACTGAGGCCGGTATTTTCGATAAAGCACCTTGTACACGCCGCAGACCTCCCTTCTTGAAAAAATGGCCCAAAAGAAACACAGGGCAGAAGCCAGGTGCCATATGGGAACGGACAGGCGACCTGCATCGCCCGGGAACTGCCGCTTAATGCTGCTCGGTTCCCCGCCTGACATGGTTCACGGCGTCCCGCCGCGCAGACCTGCCCGCTCCCATATAGCGCCGCACTCTTCTACCCTTGACACATGGTGGTTTGTTAAGCCGCACTCTTTGACGAAGATTATTATACCGGATTCCTGTTGAAAAAACAAGAGGAAATTGCTATCATAAAAAAAGCTTGCGTTATTTTTTGGAAAGGAAGGAATCGGGATGCAGCTGAGAAAAGCAACTCCGGCGGACCTGCCGGCGGTAGAGGCACTGTACGAGGAGGCCAGCCAGTTTCTCCGTGCCCAGGGAATTGACCAGTGGCAGGACGGCTATCCCAATGGGGAAGTTTTTTTGCGGGATGTGGAAAACGGAACCTCCTATGTGCTGGAGGAGAATGGAAAAGTCGCGGCCACCGCCTGTCTGGGCTTGGGCCGGGAACCAACCTACGATACCATTTACCAGGGCGCCTGGAAGGTCAAGGCGGAGAGATACGCCTTCCTCCACCGGATCGCTGTGTCCGGCGCCTGCAAGGGACAGGGAATTCCCGCCCTGTTTTTCCAGGAGCTGGAGCGGCAGGCCAGGGACCAGGGTCTGCCCTGCCTGCGGGGAGACACCCACCGGGACAACAAGATTATGCAGCGGGTTATGGAGAAAAACGGCCTGTCCTATCGGGGCGTCATCTACCTGGAGGACGGGGGAGAGCGCTTGGCTTTTGAAAAGGCGCTGTGAAAATTGGCGCGGCGCATCGCGCGCCGCGCCAATACAGGATTCTATTTCAGCCGTACATATTTCTGGGGGGAGCTGTTCCCGTCCTTTTTCATGTCCTTGATCTCAAACATGTCCAGACTCTCCAGGAAGGGTGTCAGCTTGGAAAAGCCAAAGTTTCGCACGTCAAAGTCCGTGTACCGCTTGTCCAGCAGGTTTCCCACCTGGCTGACCATGATCCAGTTGTCCTCGTCGGAGTTTTCCCGAGCGATGGTCCGCAAGGCCCGGCGGATGGTCTGCAGGCTGGTGCGCGGCTCCTCAATGGCCTTTTCCTGCTGTTTTTTCGTCTCAGCCTTTGGCTCCTTCTCCGCCTTGGAGTCCTCCTTTGGCTTTTTAGAGGCCGCCGCTGTTTTCCGGGCGGGGGCTTTCTTTTGAGCGGGGGCCTTTTTCGCGGCCTCCTGCTGCTTGACGGTCTCCTCCGGCTCTTCCTCGTCGGCGGCGGCCAGAATATCCAAGTATTTGAATTTGTTGCAGGCCGCGATAAAGGAGTTGGGCGTTTTGCTCTCTCCCATGCCGATTACCGTCATGCCCGACTCCCGCAGCCGGGCTGCCAGACGGGTGAAGTCGCTGTCCGAGGACACCAGACAGAAGCCCTCCACCTGGCCGGAATAGAGAATGTCCATGGCGTCGATAATCATGGCGGAGTCGGTGGAGTTTTTCCCGCTGGTGTAGCTGTATTGCTGGATGGGGATGATGGAGTTGTCCAGCAGGGTGCTTTTCCAGGAGATCAGGGAAGGGTTGGTCCAGTCCCCGTAAATCCGCTTGTAGGTGGCAATGCCATCCTTGGAAATCTCGTCTAAAATGATTTTGATGTATCGAACCGACACGTTGTCCGCGTCGATCAGCACGGCAAACCGGCTGTCACTGGCCATAAATGCCCCTCCCTAAGTTTTACGGTTTTATTTGTTTTTAGTATAACGCAAATGGGGGGCCGGCGCAAATTTATTTTTTTAGGAAAGAGGAATGACTATGTCTGTCGCAGCAGTAAAAGAGTATTTGAAGCAGTTTGGACTGGAGGAAAAGGTCCAGGAGCTGGAGGAGTCCAGCGCCACCGTGGAGCTTGCCGCCCACGCTCTGGGAACTCAGCCGGCCCGCATCGCGAAAACCCTGTCCTTTTTGGTGGGGGAAGCGCCCATCCTCGTGGTGGCGGCGGGAGACGCCAAAATTGACAATGCCAAGTACAAGGCGAAATTTCACCAAAAGGCCAAGATGCTCACTCCGGACCAGGCAGTAGAACTGGTGGGCCATCCGGTGGGCGGCGTATGCCCCTTTGCCGTGAAGGAGGGGGTGCGGGTCTATCTGGACCAGTCCCTCCAGCGGTTTGAGACCGTGTTCCCTGCCTGCGGAAGCGGCAATTCCGCTATTCAGCTGACCATTCCCCAGCTGGAGCAGGCCTCCCGCTTTACGGAGTGGGTGGACGTCTGCAAAATTCCCGAGGCCTCCTCAGAGGTGGGCTGAGCGGTTTTCTTGGAACGAGAAGGAATTTGGGGCAATTTTCCAGATCCTGATGAGCGCCGCCGGAGGGGAGGGCGGTTTTTGTGATAAAAGGGAAGGGGGAGCGTTTCCCCCTTCCCTTTTTAGGACGCGCTGGCTTCCTCCAGTGCGTCCTTGGACGTCTGTTCCACCTGAGTGGCGTAGCGGCCGGTGAAGCAGCCGGTACACAGCTCCAGGCCGCTGCCCCCGCAGGCCCGGAGCAGTCCCTCCACACTGATGTAGCCCAGGGTGTCCGCACCGGTTTTTTTCTCAATCTCCGGGATGGACAGCTGGTTGGCAATCAGGTTTTCCTCGCTGCCAATGTCCGTGCCAAAATAGCAGGTGTGGCGGAAGGGCGGGGAGGAAATCCGCAGGTGGACCTCCTTGGCCCCGGCCCGGCGCATGGCGGCCACAATCCTGTCACAAGTGGTACCCCTCACAATGGAGTCGTCTACCAGCACCACCCGCTTCCCCTCCACCGCCGCCCGGAGCGGGTTCAGCTTCAAATCCACGGCATGCTCCCGCTGAGCTTGAGTGGGAAAGATAAAGCTGCGGCCAATGTACCGGTTTTTCACAAAACCTGTGGCAATGGGAATGCCGCTTTCCAGGGAGTATCCCATGGCCGCCTCCAGGCCGCTGTCCGGTACGCCGCAGACCACGTCGGCCTCCACTGGGTGTTCCTTGGCCAGCATCCGGCCCATGTTCAGCCGGGCCTCGTAGACGCTCAGCCCGTCCAGCACCGAGTCGGGCCTAGCAAAGTAGACGTATTCAAAGACGCACAGGCTGTGCTTGGCCCGCAGGCAGAGCTCGCTGTGAGTTACCCGGCCGTTTTCAATCAGCACCGCCTCGCCAGGCTGGATGTCCCGGACAAAGCGATAGCCGCAGCTGTCCAAAGCGCAGCTTTCCGAGGCCACCACCACGCCTGTCTCGTTTTCTCCCAGGCACAGGGGGCGGTAGCCGTTGGGGTCCCGAATGGCCACCAGCTTGCCGTTTCCCGCCAGCACCACCAGAGAGTAAGCTCCCACCAGCAGCTTGCAGGCCTCCTTAACCCCGGTGAGCAGGTCTCTGGCCCGAATGGTCTTGTAGGCGATCAGGGAAGAGATTACCTCGCTGTCGCTGGTGGCGGAAAAGTCCAAACCAAAGGGGGTCAGCTTTTCCCGAATCTCCTTGGCGTTGACCACGTTGCCGTTGTGAGCGGTAGCGATGCGCCCGGTGAGAAATTCCGTCACAAAGGGCTGGACGTTTCGGGCGGTGTTGGAGCCGGTAGTGGAGTACCTGGCATGGCCAATGGCCTGCCGCGCCGAAGGCAGCTGTTCCATCACCCGGGGCGGGAAAGCCTCTGTCACCAGTCCCACATCCTTGTGGCAGATGATGGCGTTTTTGCGAACCACGGCAATGCCGGCTCCCTCCTGACCCCGGTGCTGCATGGCCAGCAGCCCGTTGTAGCAGATGCCGGCAGCTTCCTCCCGGTCTGTCTCCGGCTTTAAGCTGACGCCGAATACGGCGCACTCCTCGTGCAGTTTTTCCATCCCAGTTGACCTTCCTTTCCAAAGAAAATAGGGGCTGCCCCTCAGCCGCCCCTGGTTGTGGGGAAAGGCGCAGACGCCGTTCCTCATTCATATTCCCGCAGGATTTCCTCCGCCACAGAGCGGCGGTTTTTTCGTTCCTCCATGGCGATGCGCTCCAGATATTTGTGGGCCTCCTCTTCCGTGAGATGCAGGTATTCCACCAGCAGGCATTTGGCTCGGGACACAATCCGCAGCTCCTCCAGCTTTTGCCGGAGACGCTCGTTTTCCGCCCGGCAGCGTTCCACCTTGGCCTGGCTTGCCAGCAGAAGCCCCATAGCCTGGGCGAACATCCCCCTGGAAAACGGCCGGCCCAGGGTGAGCACCCCCAGAGGCGCCACCCGCTCGTTAACCTCTTCCCACAGCTCGCTTTTTACAGCCAGCAGCACGCCCGTGCCTTCCTCGGCGGCGTCCATGGCAAGCTGGTGGCCAAACTCGTCGGACAAAGGCCCGTTGATAACCAGGGCGTCCCAGCTGCCGGAGAGCAGCATTCGCCGTGCCTCGCCGCCGCTGGCGGCAAAACCCGTCTCGCGGAATCCCACCTCCTCCAGCAGCCGCTCCCACTGGGCGCGGCTCTTTTCCCCAGAAGCGGCCAGCAGCGCCCTGCGGTCGGCGTTTTCTTGGACGGCAGAGGGCCTGCCCCCCTTAGTGTCCGGCGTAAGCACGGAGAATCTCCCTGGGAAGCAGCCGTTGCAGAAATTGGCTTTCCCGGCTCAAGGCTCGGGCTTCCGCCAGAGAGCGGGCCAAAGGCTCTCCGGTTTCCAGCTCCTCTAAGGCCAGGCCTCGTTCTATCCCGTCCATGCCTGCGTAGATCAGCAGGGCAAAGGCGAGATAGGGGTTGGCGGCGCCGTCCGCCGCGGAAAGCTCTACCCGGCCGTCGGGCTTGCGCCGCAGCAGACTGGCCCGGCCCGTGTCCGCCCAGGAGAGAGCGGAGGGCGCCCCAAAGGTTCCCAGCCGCTCATAGGATTCCTCACGAGGATTGAAGAATACCTGCATCTCCTTAAAGCGGTCCAAGATCCCCGCCATAAAGGGGTTGGCGCAGCTGGCCTCTCCCTGCATGGGGCGCATGGCGATGCGGAACCCGTTGCCCGCCTGGTCAGGAATAGGCTTGGGGGAGAAGGCAGCCCACAGCCCATTGCGGGAGGCCATCATTTTCACCACCGACCGGAAGGTGATCACGTTGTCGGCGCACTCCCGGGCAGGGGCGGGGGCAAAGTCAATGCGGTTCTGCCCCGGCCCGCTGATGTGCTGGGAGTATTGAGGCTCGATGCCCATGGCCTCCAGGGTCAGGCAGATGTCCCGGCGCACATCTTCCCCGCGGTCCTCCGGAGCTTCGTCCAGGAATCCGGCGCTGTCAAAGGGAAGATCGGTGGGTTCCCCCTCCTCGTCGGTGCGGAACAGGTAAAAGTCGTTTTCCGCTCCAAAGTTCACCCGGACTCCCCGCTTTTTGGCATAGTCCACCGCGTCCCGCAGAATCTTCCGGCCGTCCTGGGCAAACTCCTGCCCCTCCTGGTCCTTGATGCGGCAGTAAAACCGGGCCACCCGTCCATGGGAGGGACGCCAGGGCAGCAGGGAGATGGTGTCCGTGTCGGGGAAGAGAAACAGCTCGCTGTCACCAGGCTTGTAAAAGCCGTCGATGCGAGAGGCATCCACCGCGATGCCTTGGGCAAAGGCTCTGGGCAGCACAGAGGGCAGCACAGAGATGATTTTTTGGTGGCCAAAGACGTCGCAGAAGGAGAATTTGATAAATTTCACGTCGTTGTCCGCAATGTATTCCCGAATGTCCGCTTCAGAGTAGCGCATGGCGCCGCCGCCTTTCCGTCAAAATTCAATTTAAGTATACAATAGTTTGTTCGGGGAGGAAAGGCCTTTATTCGCCGGCGTGCTTGATGCCCAGAATCCGCAGCTCTGTTTCCGTCAGGCCAATGCCCCGCAGCATCAGCCGGTTGCCCCGCAGCGCCTCGATGGAGTTGATGCCCATGCCGCCCATCATTTCCTTTATCTCGTGGGTCCAGGCATTGACCAGGTTTACCAGGCGCTGGGTGCCGGTTTCCGGGTTCAAGCGCTTGACCAAATCCGGGCGCTGGGTGGCAATGCCCCAGTTGCACTTGCCGCTGTGACAGCTGCGGCACAAGTGGCACCCCAAAGCCAGCAGCGCCGCCGTGCCGATGTACACCGCGTCGGCCCCCAGCATAATGGCCTTCAGGGCGTCGGCGCTGGAGCGGATGGAACCGCCCACCACCAGGGATACATTTTCCCGGATTCCCTCTTCCCGCAGGCGCTGGTCCACCGCCGCCAAAGCCAGCTCAATGGGGATGCCCACGTTGTCCCGAATGCGGGTGGGCGCCGCCCCGGTGCCGCCCCGGAACCCGTCAATGGCGATGATGTCCGCGCCGCTGCGGGCGATGCCGCTGGCGATGGCCGCCACATTGTGTACTGCGGCAATTTTTACAATCACCGGCTTTTCATAGTGGGTGGCCTCCTTCAAGGAGAACACCAGCTGGCGCAGGTCCTCAATGGAGTAGATGTCGTGATGAGGGGCGGGGGAAATGGCGTCGGTGCCCTGGGGGATCATCCGGGTGCGGGACACGTCTCCCACAATCTTGGCCCCGGGCAGATGGCCTCCAATGCCGGGCTTGGCGCCCTGGCCCATTTTGATCTCAATGGCGGCGCCGGCGCTGAGATAGTCCTTGTGTACGCCGAACCGCCCCGAGGCCACCTGCACAATGGTGTGGGGGCCATACTTGTAAAAATCTTGATGCAGGCCGCCCTCGCCGGTATTGTAGTAAATGCCCAGCTGCTCCGCGGCCCGGGCCAGGCTGGCGTGGGCGTTGTAGCTGATGGAGCCGTAGCTCATGGCGGAGAACATGATGGGCGTGGAAAGCTCCAGCTGAGGAGGCAGCTCGGGGATGATATTTCCCTCGGCGTCCCGGCGGATGTGGGTGGGCTTGCGGCCCAGAAAGGTCTTGGTCTCCATCGGCTCCCGCAGGGGATCGATAGAGGGGTTTGTCACCTGAGAAGCGTTAATCAGCATTTTGTCCCAGTAAACGGGGTACTGCTTGGGATTGCCCATAGAGGACAGCAGCACGCCGCCGCTTTGGGCCTGCCGGTACACCTCGTTGATGTTTTGCCCGGACCAGTTGTTGTTCTCCTTAAAGGTGTGGTCTGTCTTGACAATTTTCAAGGCCCGGGTGGGGCACAGGGTAACGCACCGGTGGCAGTTGACGCACTTGCTCTCGTCCGCCACCATTTTTTTCAGATCCGGGTCATAGCGGTGCACCTCGTTGGCGCACTGGCGCTGGCACACCTGGCAGGCGATGCACCGTTCCGTGTTGCGGATCACTTCATATTCGGGATAAATCCAAGTCAATGGCATAAGTAACGAAACCTTCCTTCCAGTTCCGGCTCCGCCGGGGAGGGTGATAGAAAGCCGCAAAGGGCTTTTCGCGAACATACAACAGTATTTTTTCGGTATAGCAATAGCATGCGGCAGGGCCGCGCTCAGGCCTGGTTCAGCCGGTAGACCACCGGCTCTCCGCCCCGAGGATAGAATAGAGTGTCCAGCTCCGGCTCGATAATCCGGATGGCGGACTCCTCGCTGGCGATGTACACGTTGTCGCCTCGTTCGCCCACCACCATGCTCCGCAGCTTCAGCCGGTCGTTTAAGGCCATAATGCCGCCGGTAAAGCCCACCAGAATGGAGAACGGCCCAGTGATGAGCAGGCCGGAAAAGGCGCTGCGCAGGTAGGTCATGCGGGCGTGCTCCTTGCCGTCCATCCGGCCGATGGTGCTCCAGAAGGGGGCGGCGATCACGCTGGCGGCCTCTTCATAGGAAAGGCCCCGCCGCCGCACTAAAAAGTCGATGATGTAGGTGATAACCTCTGTATCTGTCAGCAGGTCGCACTCATAGCCGTACATTTCAATGGTGCGCCGGTTGGCGTCATAGGAGGAAATTTCCCCGTTGTGAACCACCGAGCGGTCCAGCAGGGCAAAGGGGTGCGCCCCGCCCCACCAGCCGGGGGTGTTGGTGGGATAGCGCCCGTGGGCTGTCCAGCAGTAGCCCTTGTAGTCCTCCAGGCGGTAGAAGTCGCCCACATCCTCCGGGTAGCCCACCGCCTTGAACACGCCCATGTCCTTGCCGCTGGAGAAAATGTAGGCCCCGTCAATTTTGGAGTTGACCCGGATCACGCACCGGGACACAAAGGTGTCCTCGTCCAGCTGGCTTTCCGCCAGCTTGGTGTGGAGCGGCTCCACAAAATACCGCCAAATCAGCGGCTCATCCTTAATTCTGGGGGTTTTCCGGGTGGGGATTTTCGAGAGGTTCACCACATCGAAATGCTCGTTGATAAACTCCTCGCATGCTTCCTTGGCCCGTTTGCCCTCGTAGAACACATGCAGGGCGTAGAGGCTTTTGTACTCCGGGTAGATGCCGTAGGCGGCAAAGCCGCCGCCCAAGCCGTTGGAGCGGTCGTGCATCAGGGCAATGGACTTGATAATGTCCTCGCCGCTGCGCCGTTCCCCGCTCTTGGAAAAGATGGCCGATACCGCACATCCCGAGGGGATCCGCGCGCCGTCCAAGCCTTCTCGCAACATCTTCATAACCTTCCTTTCTCTGCGCCGCCAAGGGTATCGCAGCCGTGCCTGGCGGGACATTTTCCCATATTCCGGTCAGCCTTCCTTTTTAAGAAAAATGCAGCGTGAAAATGAGAATCCTGCATTTTGCTGAAGGAGGAAAAACCAAAAAAGGCGTCCAAAGCCCCGGGGATACAGAATCCCCAGAGACTTCAGACGCCTTTGTCCGCTTTCTGGATTATAATACGGCCGCGGGGCTTTTGTCAACGGGATTTTGCAATTTTATAAGCGGAATCTTTCAAAAGCGATTCTCCCAGGTCGTTTTCCCCAAAATGCCCCGGCGGGAGTGGGACGGCTTCTGTGAAACCTGCGGGGCTTTTCACGGTGGCCCCCTTGTGATATACTATTCGCAAAGCTCCAAGCCCGCGGGCGGCGGGAAACGGGGATGCCAGGCTGGCTGCGTGGCCGGCACTGGCGGGAGCCGCTTCCGCCGGAAGAACACTTGAGAAAGGAGAAATGGCCTGTGATTCGCTGTGTGGTCTGGGACTGGAACGGCACGCTGTTAAACGATGTGGAGGTGGCTTTCTCCGCCATGAACCAGATGTTGTCCCGCCGGGGGCTGCCCCGTCTGGAAAGCCTTTCGGCCTATCGGGAGATCTTCACCTTTCCCGTGCGGGACTACTACGAAGCTGCCGGCCTGGACCTGGAGCGGGAGTCCTTTTCGGAGCTGGCTGTGGAGTGGACTCAGCTGTACAATCGGTTTTACCCCAGCTGCGGGCTGTTCCCCAAAGCGGCGGAAATCCTGAAGGCGGTTCAGGGCATGGGGCTGCGGCAGCTGCTGGTATCGGCCTCCCAGCAGCAGGCGCTGGACCGCCAGGTGGAGGAGCAGGGACTGACCGGCTGCTTTGAGGCCCAGCTGGGCATTTCCAACATTTACGCGGGCAGCAAGGCAGGGCTTGCTCAGGCGTATTTTCAGCGCCAGGGAATTTGCCCCCAGGAGGCTGTGTTCCTGGGAGACACTCTTCACGACTGGCAGGTGGCGGAAGAGGCCGGATGCCTGTGCGCGCTGCTTTCCCAGGGACACCAAAGCCGGAGTCTGTTGGAGACAGCGGGCGTTCCGGTGCTGGACCGCTTGGAGGAGGTACTCTCCCTTTTGGGGGAAAGCCAAAGGGGTGAAAGAAAATAATCCGGCCAGGACTTGACAAGCTGGGTTTGGGAAAGTATAATGGTTTGTGTTGTACTGGTAATGTTACGACGAAACAACCCCTGCCTTGTGGCGGATGGGAGGGATATAAATGGCTGAGATCCGGCTCAAGGAAAATGAATCTCTGGACAGCGCGCTCCGTCGCTTTAAGAAGCAGTGTGCCAGAGCGGGCGTCATCCAAGAGGTCCGAAAGAGAGAGGCTTATGAAAAGCCCTCTGTCAAGCGCAAGAAAAAGTCAGAAGCAGCTCGCAAGCGCAAGTACAAATAAGGCTGCTCACAAGTACCTTGAAAGCGGGCGGTTGCCCGCTTTTTTGTTTTTAAAAAACAGACAAGGAGAACAGGTCCCATGAAATTTTTTCAGCCGACTGCCCTGCGGGAGCGTGTGACAGACATCTCCCCGGACCTTTTGAAGAGTCTGGGAGTCAAGGCCCTGCTTCTGGATGTGGACAACACCCTGGCCACCTACACCTCCCACACCCCTTCCCAGGGGTCTCTGGAGTGGGTGCGCGCCATGGAGGACGCCGGCTTTCGGATGATGATTATCTCCAACAATTTCAAGGAGCGGGTCAGCTCCTTCGGCGCCATGTTCGGCTTGGATACCCTGAGCTTTGCCATCAAGCCCCTGCCGGTGGGATACCTGCGGGCCGCCCGGCGGCTGGGGGTGCGCTGCCGGGAGTGCGCCGTCATTGGAGACCAAATTTTTACCGACATCATCGGGGCCAATCTATGTAGGATGAAGTCCATTCTCCTCAGACCCATCGAACCGGAGGAGGGCTTCACCTTCAAAGCGCGCAGGTTTTTGGAACGGGGCCTGCGGAAAAAATTTCAAACCAGAAAGGATGTTTTGCGATGAAAAACCCTGTGGAACGCCTGACTGAACGCCTGGTCCACGGCGACCCTCAAAAGGCCGCCCTGGTGTTTTCCGAAAAGAACCGCCGGTATTTCACCCAGTTCCCCGCCACGGACGGGGCGCTGCTGGTCACGGCGGAGGAGGCCTATCTGCTGATGGACTTCCGCTATGAGGAGGCCGCCCGTTACAAGGCCCAGTATTGCACGGTGGTGGGCTTTGACTCCCTGATGGCCACCCTGGGAGAGCTGATCCAGAAGCACGGGATCAAGGAGATTTTCCTGGAGACCGAGCAGTTGTCCGTGGCCCAGGCCCGCCGGTTTGAGGCCGCATTTCAGAGGTTCGGCGCCCAGGCGGTGCTGGACGACTCTCTGGACAGCGCCATCCGGGACCAGCGGATGATTAAGTCCCCGGAGGAGGTCAAGAAGATCGAGGCCTCCCAGGAGATCACCGACGCGGCTTTCCAGCACATCCTGCCCTATATCAAAGAGGGCGTCACCGAGCGGGACCTGGCTTTGGAGATTGAGTTCTTCATGCGGAAACAGGGCGCGGAAAACGTGGCCTTCGATCTGATTGTAGCCGCGGGCAAAAACGGTTCTCAGTGCCATGCCGTGCCCTCGGACAACACTGTGAAAAAGGGCGACTTCATCACCATGGATACCGGCGCTCTGCTGGACGGCTATCACTCTGACATGACCCGGACGGTGGCCTTGGGCCAGGTTTCCGACGAGCAGAAGGCTGTGTACGACACCGTGCTGCAAGCCCATCTGGCGGTGATCGATCAGGTAAAGCCCGGCATGGTGTGCAGCGATGTGGACAAGATTGCCCGGGACATCATCGAGAAGGACTATCCCGGCACCTTCGGCCACGGCCTGGGCCACGGGGTTGGCTTTGAAATTCACGAGTGGCCCCGCTTCTCCAAGCTGGACAAGACCATTGTGGCCGAGGGAATGGTGATTACCGACGAGCCTGGCATTTACCTTCCGGCCAAATACGGCGTGCGGATTGAGGACATGCTGCTCATCACCGCCGGCGGCTGCCGCAGCCTGACCAAGTCTCCCAAGGAGCTGATCTGCCTGTAAGGGCAAAATGCGGCGAAAACCCTGGGAAATGGCTTGCAATCCCCGGGGGAATAGGGTACAATAAAAGCGAGAAAGAATTTGGAGGTTGTTAAAATATGGTAACCGCAGGCGATTTTAGAAATGGCGTAACCTTCGAGATGGATGGCGGCGTCTATTCCATCATCGAGTTCCAGCACGTCAAGCCCGGCAAGGGCGCTGCCTTTGTCCGCACCAAAATCCGCAATGTGATCACCGGGGCCGTTACGGAAAAGACCTTTAACCCCAACGACAAGTATCCCACCGCTTACATCGAGCGCAAGGATATGCAGTATCTGTACAGCGACGGCGACCTGTACTACTTCATGGACAACGAGACCTACGAGCAGATTCCGATTAACGCCAGCGTTCTGGGCGACAACTTCAAGTTTGTCAAGGAGAACATGGATTGCAAGGTGCTCTCCTACAAGGGCAACGTGTTCGGTGTGGAGCCTCCCAACTTTGTGGAGCTGGAGGTTACCAAGACCGAGCCTGGCGTTCGGGGCGACACCGCCACCAACACCCTGAAGCCCGCCACCCTGGAGACCGGCGCGGAGATCCGCGTGCCTCTGTTCATCAACGAGGGTGAAATGATCCGCATCGACACCCGTACCGGGGAGTACATGGAGCGCGCCTAAGCGTCCCATTTGCCCAAAATACACCGCGGGGCGCAGCCCCAGATGGAAAAGGGAGGAACCTACTATGACCAATTCTGAGAGAGCTTCTTATATTCGCGGCCTGATGGACGGCCTGGAGCTGGATCCCGCCGCCAAGGAGACCAAGGTGCTCAACGCCATTGTGGAGCTGCTGGACGACCTGTGCCTTTCCGTGGAAGAGCTGGACAACGGCCTGGACGAGCTTTCCGAGCAGGTGGACGAGATCGATTACGACCTGGGCGAGCTGGAAGAGGACTATTACGACTTGGACGAGGATGAGTGCGGCTGTGGCTGCGGCCACCACCATCATCACGACGACTTTGACGACGCCGAGTTTGAAGTGACCTGCCCCAGCTGCGGCGACACCATCCAGCTCAACGACGAGATGCTGGAAGAGGGCAGCATTGTCTGCCCCGGCTGCGGCGAGACCCTGGAGTTCGACTTTGACGATGACGACGAGGAAGAGTCCGAGGATTCCACCGAGGAATAACGTTCAATTTGAACAGGAAAAAGCCCTCCCAATCGGGAGGGCTTTTCGTTTTCTCTTTTAGTGGCGGTCACTTGCCTTGCCGCGCTTCCCGCACCAGCTCCATGCACTCCTTGGCCCGCTGGGTAATGGCCTTCCAGTTGCCCTCTTCCATGTCCTGGGCGGGGCAAAGCCAGCTGCCGCCGCAGGCGATCACGTTGGGCTGGGAGAGGTACTCCTTCACGTTTTGGGGGCTGATGCCGCCGGTGGGCATAAACCTCACGCCCCGGTAGGGGCCGTACAGGGCTTTGAGCATTTTCACGCCTCCCACCACTTCCGCGGGGAACAGCTTCACCGTGGTAAGCCCCATGCCCAGGGCGGATTCCACCTCGGTGGGAGTGGCGCAGCCGGGATAAACCGGGATGTGGTTTTGCAGGCACCACTCCACCACCTCCCGGTTGGTGCCGGGAGAGATTACCGCTTTGGCCCCGCACTCCACGGAGAGCTTCGCCTGCTCCACGCTGAGAACGGTACCCGCGCAGACAAACATCTCCGGCAGGGCGGAGGCCAGCTTTTCAATGGATTTGGCGGCGGCCGGCGTGCGGAAGGTGATCTCCGCGGCGGGAATTCCCCCTTCCAGCAGGGCATTGCCCAAGGGAACCGCCTGTTGCTCGTCATCCAGCTTAATCACCGGAATCACGCCGGTGTCCCGCAAAATCAGCTCTATGTTTTCCATGGAAATCCTTCCTTTCCAAATTCACAGGTCCGTCAGTCCATGTAGCCGCCCTTCATGGGAGAGGCGGCGTTCTGTGTAAACAGGCCCAGAGCGCCAGTCTTGTACTTCGGCTCTTTGGGCTGCCAATTTGCCCTCCGGCGGGCAAGCTCGGCGGAGATTTCCTCTTCCGAAGCCTCCTTGCCGCCCAGTCCGCAGATTCGCAGCACCCGTTCGGGAATGTCAATTTGAATCAGGTCGCCTTCCTCCACCAGAGCAATAGGACCGCCCTCAGCGGCCTCGGGGGACACATGGCCAATGGCCGGCCCCTTGCTGGCCCCGGAGAACCGCCCGTCGGTAATCAGGGCAATGGAGGCGGAAAGCTCCGGATCAGAGGAGATGGCCTCGGTGGTGTAGAACATCTCCGGCATGCCGCTGCCCTTTGGCCCCTCATAGCGGATGATTACCGCGTCTCCCGGCTGAATCCGGTGGTGGAGAATGGCGTCGATGGCCTCCTCCTCGCAGTCAAAGGGACGGGCCTTTAAAACGGCCTGGTGCATTTCCTTGGGGACAGCGCTGTGCTTGACCACGCTGCCCTGAGGAGCCAGATTGCCCTTCAGCACGGCGATGGTGCCGTTGGTGCCAATGGGGTGGTCAAAGTCCCGGATAATGTCCGTGCGCCGCAGGCCGGTCTTTTTCAGCAGCTCCTCGCAGCGCTCATAGAAGCCGTTGTGCTTCAGCTCCTCCAGGTTCTCGCCCAGGGTCTTGCCGGTGACGGTCATCACGTCCAGGTGCAGCATGGACTTGATTTCCTCCATGATCCGGGGGACGCCTCCGGCATAGTAGAAATATTCGGCGGGCCAGCGTCCGGCGGGACGGATGTCCAGCAGATAGTGGGCGCCCCGGTGCATTTTGTCAAAGGAGTCCGCGTCCAGGTCCACTCCAAATTCCCGGGCGATGGCGGGCAGATGCAGCAGCGTGTTGGTAGAGCCGGAAATGGCCGCGTGAACCATCACCGCGTTTTCAAAGCTTTTCTCTGTCACAATGTCCCGGGCCGTAACGCCTTCTACCGCCATCTGGGCAGCCCGGGCGCCGGCCTTGCGGGCCACCTCCACCAGATCCTCACAGGTGGCGGGCATCAGGGCGCTGCCGGGAAGCATCAGCCCCAGGGCCTCGGCCATAATCTGCATGGTGGAGGCGGTACCCATAAAGGAGCAAGCCCCGCAGGAGGGGCAGGCGTGGTGCTTGTAAAAGGTGAACTGCTCCTGAGTGATTTCTCCCCGCTGGAACATGGCGCTGTACTTGCCGATCTGCTCCAGGGTCAGCAGGTCGGGTCCGGCCTCCATCACGCCGCCGGTGACCACAATGGAGGGAATGTTGATCCGTCCGATGGCCATCAGCTGGGCGGGAACAGACTTGTCACAGCTGGAGATGAACACTCCTGCGTCAAAGGTGGTGGCGTTTGCGTGGATTTCAATCAAATTGGCAATGGTGTCCCGGGAAACCAGGGAATAATTTCCCCCGTCGTGCCCCTGGCTCATGCCGTCGCACATATCGGTGGCAAAGTACAGGGCGGATTTGGCTCCGGCCCGGTCCGCGGCTTTGGCGGCTTCTTGGGCAAACTGAAGCAGATGGGCGCTGCCCGGGTGGCTCTGCCCGTAGGTGCTTTCAATCAGCACCTGGGGCTTTTCCAGATCCTCGGCGGTCCAACCCATGCCCATACGGAGCGGGTCCATCTCCGGGGCCAGCCTTCGAGTTGCCTGGCTTTTTAATTCCATAGTGATTCCTCCCAAAAGCCCTCGAAAGGGCTTTTCCAAGGTGTGTAGTTTCTACCGTTCATTATACAATATCTGGTGGGTACTATGCAAGGAGCGGCACAAATTAAATTTTCCTCAGCTCTGCAAATTGACAATTTCCCTTCGCGCCGGTATACTCTATATTTGAAAGCGAATGGCGCGTTTGAGGAGGCTGGAGAGGGGGAAAGGAGTGACTCGCATGCATGTAAAAGAGCTGCAAGGCCTGCGCTTTGGAGAGGGCCTTCCAAAAATTTGTGTGCCGTTGACAGGGCAGGGAATCCCCGCCCTGTTCAGTGAGCTTCAGCACGTTTCCGCTCTGCCCGCGGACCTGTACGAGTGGCGGATTGACTGCTTTTTTGGAGATCCGGCTTTGACGCTTCCCTCTCTGAGAGAACAGCTGAAGGACCGTCCCCTGCTGTGTACCATCCGAACGCGGGCGGAGGGCGGACAGGCAGCCCTTTCCCCAGAAGAGTACGAGGAGCGTTTGACCGCGCTGCTGCGGGCAGGGGGCTTTGCGTTTGTGGATATTGAGCTTGCCTGCGGGGAGGCTCGAGCCGCCCGGCTGGCAAAGCTGGCGAAGACCCGGGGCATCAGCGTGGTGATGTCCAAGCACGACTTTGAAAAAACGCCGTCCCAGCAGGAGCTTGCCAGAACTCTTCTGCGGATGGAAGAGCTGGGAGCGGACCTGCCCAAATACGCGGTAATGCCTCACACGCCGGGGGATGTGCTGACGCTGCTTGCCGCCACCTGGGAGGCCAGCCGGCAAATCGGCCCGGTGATCACCATGGCCATGGGAGAGCTGGGCAAGCTGACCCGGGCGGCAGGGGGCGTGTTTGGCTCCTGCCTGACCTTTGGCGCGGGGCAGAACGCCTCGGCTCCCGGCCAAATTGACGCGGAAAACCTGCGGGCCATTTTGGAGGACCTGCAGCCTTATGACGGCGGCTCTCCCTCCGCCCATTGAACAGCAAGCCAACGGAAAGGATCTTGTCCCATGAAAAACGATATTGATTCCATCCTGGAATCCATGTTTCGGGGTGGAAGGCTGCATTTTAAAAGCTCCGGCCAGCCGGCGGAAACGGAGAAGCCTCAAAGCGCTTCTCCGGCCCAGGCGCTCTCTCAGGCGGAGGCCCATGCCCAGGAAACCCAGCGCGCTTTGGACGCGGTGGAGGATGCCGGAGACGGGCTGTCCCAGTCTTTGCGGCAGAGCATTGAGCGGCTGACGCAGGAGGCCAAGGCGGATATGGCGGACCTGGAGCGCCATCTTCGCCAGGACGGAATCGACACCCAACAGGTCTCCCGCAACGCCGGAGA
Organism: uncultured bacterium; assembly: GCA_905215055.1. GTDB lineage: Bacteria > Bacillota > Clostridia > Oscillospirales > Acutalibacteraceae > Acutalibacter. The sequence goes on along the minus strand of CAJMOH010000001.1, from coordinate 103,804 downwards.
TCCAGTGGATTTGGAAATGGCCTTTCAGGTGGCCCGCCAGGAGGCCGGCGCCCTGGTTTTGGGTCAGGAGGAGTTCCTGGACAGCCTTCTCATCGCCTTTAAACGGCCCTTTGTGGCAGGCGCGCGGGAGGAAAAGCCTCTGTGCCGGGCAGTAGTGTCCGGCCCCCATGGAACAGGGCGGCACAGCGCCCTGCGGTGCGTCACGGCGTCTTTGGGGCGGCAGGGAGTGCTGAAAAGCCCCAAAACCGCCCTGCTGGACCTTTCCCGTTACAGCGCCGCTGGTTCTGAAAAGCTCTTTGTCCAGGATTTTTACGCCGCGGTGAAAAGCGGCGCCTCCACCCTGGTTCTGGAGCATTGGGAGCGCTGCCACACGGGTGTGCTTTCCATGGTGGCTTCCTTGTTCCGGCAGGGAGAAATTCCTCTGCCCAGCCGGTACGCCGAGCAAAAGGGCATGCTGGTGGAGATTGGCACCGCTTTGGTGCCTGGCGCTGTTTCCACCCTGAGCGCGGGAGGAAAGTATCTGTTTCTGCTGACAGAACAGCCCGCCTCCAAGCTGGTGGACGCCTTTGGCGCGCCGTTTTTGGCGGCGCTGGATGACCAGTGCCAAACCCAGCCCTTTACCCGGGCCTCCCTGGAGGAAATCGCCCGGCGGGAGCTGGAGGACCTGGTGGACCGGTGCCAGCGGAAGCTGCAAATGAAGCTCTCCTTTGGCGAAAGCGAGGTCCAAGCGCTGGCCGACAGCTTTACGCCGGGTCAGGGCGCTTACGCCATCAAGGAAGGCGCGGACCGCATGTACCGGGCGCTCAGCGAGGAGAAGCTCCGAAAGAATTTGGGCCGGGTGGGGGGCCGTCTTTTGGGAGAGGGGGGCGCCCTGCGGGCGGAGTATACCCAGGCGGGGCTTGTTACCCAGGTGGGGGAGAAGGACACCACCTCCGCCCGGGACGCCGCCGTTGCCGCTGTGCGGGAGGAGCTGTCCCAGATTGTGGGGCTGCAGCCTGTTAAGGATTACATCCTCTCCCTGGAGGACAACTTTAAAATCCAGCAGCTGCGCCGGGAGCGGGGCCTAAAGGCCGATTCCCCCTCCATGCACATGATCTTTACCGGCAATCCTGGTACGGGAAAAACCACGGTAGCCCGCATTGTTTCCCGGTATCTGAAGGCTATCGGCGTGCTGGAGGGAGGACAGCTGGTGGAGGTCACCCGGGGAGACTTGGTGGGGCAGTATGTGGGGCACACGGCCCCCCTTACCCAGAAGGCCATCGATTCCGCCCTGGGCGGCGTGCTGTTCATCGACGAGGCCTACTCTCTTTACCGGGGCAAGGACGACAGCTTTGGTCTGGAAGCCATTGACACCCTGGTCAAAGGCATGGAAGATTACAGGGACGATCTGGTGGTGATCCTGGCGGGCTATTCCCGGGAGATGGAGGAATTCCTCACCGCCAACTCCGGGCTGCGGTCCCGGTTTCCCAATATCATCGAGTTTCCGGACTACACCGCCGGTGAGCTGCTGGAGATCACCAAGAGCATTGTGCGGGGAAAGGGCTACCGGCTGGATCCCGCCTGCGAAGCTCCCCTGCTGGCTTATTTTGAGCGCCAGCAGCAGGAGGGTGATCCCCGCACCAACGGCAACGGCCGCATGGCCCGGAACAAGGTGGAGGAGGCCGTCATCGCCTGCTCCCGCCGGAACGTCCGCGCGCCTGAGGAGGAGCGGGATCTGGAGCTTTTGCTGCCGGAGGACTTTGGATTTGAAACGTCAGGAGCCCCCACGGGAGAGGAGAGCGTATGAGAAACCTGTTTCTCACATCCAGCGGCTTGAGTGAGACCACTGCCCCTTTGTTTTGGCGCGGTATTGGGAAAGATCCCGCCTGTACAAAGGTGATCCTCGTTCCTTCCGCAGCCGTTGTAAACGACGGAGCCCGTGAGGGGATCGTTGTGTGTATAGAACGACTGATGAGCATGGGGATACCCCAGGAAAATATCCTTCTGTATCACTTGGCATATTTGTTTTCAGAGGGGTATGAGAGGACTTATTCCAGCTATGTGCAGGACATCCCCCTGCAACTGCGCTTGCTGGATGCCCAGGAGCTTGCCCAATACGACGCCATCGTCTTTTGCGGCGGGAACGCCCAAACCCTCCTTGACGAAGTGAACCGGACAGGGTTTGCCAAGCCCTTAAAACAGGCGATCGAAAAGGGACTGGTCTATCTGGGGATCAGCGCGGGGAGTATGATTGCCGCGGGAAACTTTCCCGATGGGTTGGGTTATTTAAAAAATCCTTTGATTCCCCACGGGGAGCGGGGAACGTCCTGTGGAGGCATTCCCGAAAACATATCCTTGGAATTGCGCGATGGTCAAGGGGTGTGGATTCACGGGGACCATCAGGAGATCATCCAGTGAGAACCCTCTGTGGACACGATAGAACCACTTTACAGAACGAGAAAGTGTAGGAAAGGAAAAGGACATCCCGCCGGAAACCGGGGATGCCCTTTTCCTTTTTTCAGGGAGGTTATTCCTTTACAAGCACCTTCACGATCTCACCAATGAACATCCGGTGCAGGTCGTTATCATACCACTTTTCCAACAGGCTCTTGTCCAGGAAGGAGTCCTTCTCCATGTCCTGGCGGTACAGCTTGCGGCAGATAAAGACAAGCCTTGCCTGCTCATAATAGGGGGCGGCCTGGTCAAAGCGGGGGGTCAGGCCGGTGGCGGCGTCCTTGTCCACGTCCCGGCCGGATTTGCTTCCGCACAGGCTCAGGGCCTGCCGGTACTCCGGACCAAAGAAGCACAGGGAGTAAAAGTCCTCCCGCTCCACAAACTCCAGCGTGTACCGCTGGGGCCGGATGTAAATGGTGGACACATACTTGCCCCACAGCTCGCCCACGCCGCCCCAGCTGGCGGTCATGGTGTTGTGCTTGTCCTGATTGCCCGCGGTGATGAGCATCCAGTCCTTGTTAATCAGCGTAAAGGGGTTGTCCTTCAGCTCCTCCACGGAAATTTCCCGAAATGCCATAGAGACCATCCTTTCCAATAAAATAGCTCCATACAGTCTATGAACGTATCATAGCTCAAATTCCCATCTTTTGCAAGAAAAAGCCGCGGCGCTGGTCTCCCGGCGCCGCGGCAGCTTGCTTTTTTTCTCTTACTCCCACTCAATCCCGCTGTACTTGCGGAAACTGTCCATGCTGATCTGAACGCTTTCCATCTGGGAGAGCTGGGTGAAGTCCTGTTCCAGAATCACATATTCAGCGCCCTGAGCGTTGGCCGCGTCCAGAATTTCCTGGATGGGCATAATCCCAGTACCCACCTCACAGAAGTCCTCCTTCTTGTGAACGCCGCCAAAATTGTCCCGGGTGATGGGAACGTTGGGGTCCTTCACAGAGAAGATGTTGATGGGGGAATCAGTGGTTTTGGAAAAGTCCTTCTGGTGGATCAGCTTCAAGCGGCCGCCCAGGTGGTTGATTACCTCTACCGGATCAGCGCCGCCCCGCATGGCCCAGAAGGTGTCCAGCTCAAAGTCTACATACTGGGGGTCGGTGTTGTCCATAATGTGGTAAAGCACATACTTGCCGTCATACTTTTGAAACTCGTGATAGTGGTTGTGATAGAGGAACTTCATGCCGTAGGGGGCCAGGGCCTTGCCCATATTGTTGTAGTATTCGCACTTTTTCATCAGGGTGTCATAATCGGGATAGAAGTCGGCGGACTGGCCAATGTACTTGTTGCCGATTTTCCCGTGATACTCAATGATGCCGGGCAGGGTCTTTTCGTCAATGGGACGCAGGTGGCTGCTGACCACCTTGGCGCCAAAGCCGCCCAGAATTTCCAGCAGCTTGTCCGCGGGTACGTCAAAGCCCACGCCGGAGTCCTCGTCCGCCCGGGAGTTTGCCACCTCCAGGTTTTTATAGCCGATCTCCGCCACCTTGCGGATGGCCTCCACGGGATCCTTCGCCATTTCGTCCCGCACAGAGTAAAGCTGAATTCCTACCTTTAATGCCATAGCGTATCTGTCCTTTCCTCCCCAAGCAGGGGCCGTGTTCGTGTTATCGCTGTGCCACATCTGCGGTGAGCGTTTCAGGCGGGACTTTGTCCCCCGCGCCCGCGATGTTCATTCTATGCAGGTAGTATACCATATCCTATATAAAAAAGCAAAGGGAAAAGGGAATATTTCGGCCAAAGCCTTACAGGCCAAGGCCCTTCTGCAAAAAGTCCATCCCGTGGAGCATGATGTTTTCCGCCATCAGCGCCATTTCCTCCGCGGGAGTGGCCATGCCCTCCTCCGCCCATTTCCGCAGCAGCTCCATATGACCGCCGCTGGCAAAGGCGTAAAAGTATTCCAGCTGTCGGGGCGTGGCCTCGGGAAACTGCCGGGAGTAGGCCCGCAGGCAGCTTTCCCGGCCGATATTCAGCAGGCGCAGGGCAAAATCCTTGTCTCCAAATTCCCCCAGGGTGACGGCGCACACGTCGGCGTTTTCCTGCAGGCAGCGGTAAATCCCCGTGGTGATTTGCAGCGGGGACAGGCTCTCGGGGTGGGACCCCAGCAAAGGGGCCAGGGCGCGCTGAAAGTCCTCCAGCATGTCCTCCTCTACCTTGGCGAGCAGGTCGTAAATGTCCACATAGTGGGCGTAAAAGGTGCTTCGGTTTATCCCGGCCTTCTGACACAGCTCCTTCACAGTGATGTGCTGGAGAGGCTTTTGCTGCAGCAGGCCGGTAAACGCCTGACGAATCAGGGACCTGGTCAGCTGGGTGCGTTGATCCTTTTCTCTCAAGGCGGCGCCTCCTCCTCCTGGGGCTGGGCCGGCCCCAGCCTGTACTGTGAGCTTATTATAATATAAGGGCGAAAAAAGCGCAATGGAGCTTTCTGCTCCTCTCTTGCGCGGGCGGGAGAAGGGTGCTATACTGAAGCCAGAATTTTTTGGAAAGGCGGCCGGCTGCTATGGTAAAAGAAGAGGAACGGATTTTTAAAGGCATTGTGTTCTGCCCCGGCGATCCAGAGCTGGTGGCAATCAAGCGCAAAACCCATAATTTGGATGTGGATTACAACCAAACCCACGAGGACGAGTTTGAGAAACGGGAGGAGATTCTTCGGGAGATCCTTGGCGAGATGGGAGAGGGCGTGCGAATTCAGGGGCCCATTGCTTTTCACTATGGGAAACACACCAAAATCGGCAGAAACTTTTTCGCCAATTTTAACCTGACCATTCAGGACGACGCCCTGGTGACCATTGGGGACAACTGCAATTTTTGACCCAACGCCACCATTGTCACGCCTGTTCACCCCATGGTTCCGGAGGAGCGCAATGTCCTTTTGGGACCGGACGGGAAGCCAAAGCGCCTTTGCTGGGCCAAGCCTGTCCACATTGGAAACGACGTGTGGCTGGGAGCCAATGTGGTGATCTGCCCCGGCGTCACCATCGGGGACGGCTGCGTGATTGGCGCGGGGGCCGTGGTGACCCGGGACATTCCGCCCCGGACCTTCGCCGCCGGCAATCCCTGCCGCGTTATCCGGGAGATTACCGAGAAGGACAGCATGAGGCACAAGCCGGAGATTCTGGCGGATTTCACTGTGCCGGACAGCTGGGACGGGCTGTATTGAGGGCCAGCCCTCTCAGGCGGCTGGGCGGGAAAGCAGCCGCGGATAGTTGAGAGGATTAAAAATGAAAAGGGGTTGCCGAACGCTGCGGCAGCCCCTCCGTTTTGCGGTAAAAAGGGTAAGGGGCCGTTTTGGGAGGAAACGGCCCCTTAAGAGGAAGTAAGGAGATAAAATGAGGATGTAATGAAAAAGATTTTGTCCTGTGGCCTTTTCTCGACCACACCTATAAGATACCCGGGAAATGTGAAGATTTGTTGAACATTTGCGGAAATTTCCCTAAACATCCGGTAACAAAGAGAGGGTGTTCCGCTCTTGACAAGCTCCTTGCAAACATGGTACACTATCAAGCGAACTGGGGGAGTAGCCGGCGTGAAGCTTTCATGCAGCTAAGTCAACATCTTGGGCGTTCCCGCGCCCTGGTTTAGCTTGAAATGGCAAGACCTGTGCTTTTTAGCATGGGTCTCTTTTTATATCCTCCCCCGTTTCGGGAGAGAATTGTTTAAAAAAAGGAAGGATGAAGGAAACAATGGAATTCTTGTGGGAAGGCCTGCTATCCATTACCTGGCAGCAGGCGGTCATGTATGTGGTGGGCGCGGTGCTCATCTGGCTGGCCATCAAGAAAGAGTATGAACCCACGCTGCTGCTGCCCATGGGTTTTGGCGCTATCCTGGTGAACCTGCCCAGCTCTGGCGTGCTCAACCAGATGATGGAAGGCGCCGGCGAGACCCACGGCATTATTCAGTGGCTGTTCGAGGTGGGCATCGAGACCTCCGAGGCGTTCCCGCTGCTGCTGTTCATCGGCATTGGCGCCATGATCGACTTTGGTCCCCTGCTCTCCAACCCGAAGATGTTCCTCTTCGGCGCGGCGGCTCAGTTTGGCATTTTCATGACCATTGTGCTGGCCGCTTTGCTGGGCTTTGAGATCAAGGACGCCGCCTCCATTGGCATTATCGGCGCCGCCGACGGCCCCACCTCTATTTTGGTGTCCCAGGTGCTTGGCTCCAACTTTATTGGCCCCATCGCGGTGGCTGCTTACTCCTACATGGCTCTGGTGCCGATCATTCAGCCCGCGGCCATCAAGCTGGTGACCACCAAGAAGGAGCGGGCTATCAAGATGGAGTACCGTCCCAACCAGGTCACCAAGACCACCCGCATTCTGTTCCCCATCATGGTCACCTTCGTGGCCGGCCTGGTAGCCCCCGCTTCTGTCTCTCTGGTGGGCTTCCTGATGTTTGGCAACCTGATCCGGGAGTGCGGCGTGCTCAACCGTCTGTCTGAGACCGCTCAGAACGACCTGGCCAACCTGATTACCCTGCTGCTGGGCATCACCATTGCCTTCTCCATGCGCGCCGATCAGTTTGTCACCGTGCAGACCATCATGATTATGGCCCTGGGCCTGGTGGCCTTCATCTTTGACACTGTGGCCGGCGTGATCTTTGCCAAGATCCTCAACATCTTCAGCAAGACCAAGATCAACCCCATGGTGGGCGCCGCTGGCATTTCCGCGTTCCCCATGTCCGCCCGCATTGTGGAGAAGATGGGCATTGCCGCCAACAACCAGAACCACCTGCTGATGCATGCCGTGGGCGCCAACGTCTCCGGTCAGATCGCCTCCGCTGTGGCTGGCGGCATCATCCTGGGATTCTTTATGTAAGGTGAACATCTGGCGGCGGAACCCGGTTTTTCGGAAAAGCTCGCAAGCGACACTCTGACGTGAATGGTTTGGAGGAAATCATATGAATATCAACATGGACGTAGTCATGGAGGCCCTTGGCATCATGGGCAAGGGGATGCTGGGCATCTTTGTGGTGATTGTCGTCATTGCCCTGCTGGTATATGTGCTGACCAAGATCACCTCCCGCAAAAAATCCTGACAGTCATAAAGAAAGAGCGGACCTTTGGGTTCGCTCTTTTTTTGTACTTTGAAAGTAAAATATACTTGACTTTTAGACTGTTAAAGCATACAATAATCTGGAGAGGTGAGCCCATGGGAAAAAATTTAAAAATGAAAGCGGCCAGGGCGGCCTTGGGGCTTACCCAGCAGGACTTGGCAGAGAGAGTGGGTGTTACCCGCCAGACCATTGTGGCCATCGAGCGGGGAGACTACAATCCTACTATCAAGCTCTGTGTGGAAATTTGCAAGGCCCTGGGCAAGACCTTGGACCAGCTGTTCTGGGAACCTTGAGAGGAGTTGTGCGCCATGAAAAAACGAACCGAGTTAGACGAGCGCCAGCTGTGGCAGCGGGGCAATGTGTTCAAGCACGCCTTTGTGTTTTTACTTGCGGCCCTTGCCCTGGAGGCTCTGTGCAAGGCCTTTGGCATCACCTGGGCAGAGGGCCCCTGGGAGGCGATCCTGCTCATCTGGGGCAGCGTGGCCCTGTGCTGGTGGGAGTTCATCTTGCGGGACATCAACCCTATGGGAAGGAGCCAAAAGACCTTCTTTTTCGCCATGGGCCTGTGCGGCCTGTGCATGGTGGTGATAGAATTGGTCTCTCTGGCGGCAGGCCGCGACCCGCTGCTGGAGGAGGCCATGCTTACCTCCGCGGGGGCCACCACCCTCACCGGCTGCCTGATGGCCAGCATCTTGGGGGTGTACCTGGCAAAGTCCTTCCGGGAAAAGCGCCGCCCCGCCGGGGACGAGGAGTGAACTTGCAGCCGGTGGGACCGCCTCCTGCAAAAATCCCTTCCCATCTCCAGTAAAACCTGCTATAATAAAAAAGATTTTGAAACAAGGGGGAACCACTATGACCATCCTGCCGGAGCACTACCAGCCTGCCCTGGGCCTGTACGAGACCCAGAAGGCCATCGGCCTGATTAAGAATATCTTCCAGGTAAAGCTTTGCGCGGCCCTGCACTTAAAGCGCGTCACCGCGCCTCTGTTTGTGGACCCGGCCACCGGCCTTAACGACGATCTGAACGGTGTGGAGCGCCCAGTCAGCTTTGACATTCCCGCGGTGGGAATTGAAGGTCAGGTGGTCCACTCCCTGGCCAAGTGGAAACGCCTGGCCCTTCACGACTACAACTTTTTTGTGGGCAACGGTCTGGTGACAGATATGAACGCCATCCGCCGGGATGAGGAGCTGGACAACCTCCACTCCATCTATGTGGATCAGTGGGACTGGGAGAAAGTCATTGACCAATCCACCCGCAATGAGGCGTATTTAAAGGATACGGTCCGGCGGATTGTCAGCGCCATCTGCGGCACTTTGGACGAGCTGAAGTGGCAGTTTTCCGATCTTTCCACCGAGCTGTGCCGGGATGTGTTTTTCATCACCGCCCAGGAGCTGGAGGACCTGTATCCCCAGCTGACGCCCAAGGAGCGGGAGAATGCGGCCGTCAGAGAGCATAAGACCGTGTTTATCCAGCAGATCGGCGGCAAGCTGAAAAGCGGAAAGCCCCACGACGGCCGCGCCCCCGACTACGACGACTGGAGCTTGAACGGCGACCTGCTTTTCTGGCACGAGCCTCTGGAATGCGCCCTGGAAATCAGCAGCATGGGCATTCGGGTGGACCCGGAAAGCCTGGATAAGCAACTTACCGAGGCTGGCTGTGACAACCGCCGGAAGCTGCCCTTCCACCAAATGCTGTTAAAGGGCGAGCTGCCTCTCACCATCGGCGGAGGCATTGGCCAGAGCCGCCTGTGCATGCTGCTGCTGGGCAAGGCTCACATCGGCGAGGTCCAGGCCTCCCTGTGGGACGAGGAGACAAAGCGCCTGTGCAAAGAGGCGGGCATTGTCCTGCTGTAAGGAGTGGTTTTTATGAAAGCCTTTTTCAAAACCTATTGGCTGGAGGTTCTGCTTGCCGCTGTGGGCTTTGCAGGAGCCTTGATCGCCATGCCCTTCTTGCCGGGGAGTGTTCCTATCCAGTTTCAGGGCGATGGGGTCATCACCCGTACCGGCCCCAAGTGGACCCTGCTCATCATTCCGGCGGCGCAGCTGGTGACAACCTATGCCTTCCATTGGTGGATCGGCCGGTGCCTGGAAAGGCTCCCCGCCTTGGCCCCCGCTATGTCCGGCGCGGAGCGGCTGCTGCCCGTGGTTTTTGCCGTGGTTCTCCTCACTCTGGAGCTGTGCCTGCTTTTGATCGCCTTTGGCGTGCTGGTTCCCGTAGGGACCGTGATGTTGATTGAGCTGCTGCTGATTCCCATTGTGTTCATCGGCTTTGTGGCGGCGAAGATTCTGGGAAACATTGGCAAGACGAAAGAACGCTGAACCCGAAAAGAGCTGTCCCAGGGGGACAGCTCTTTCTTTGCCGTTTTTCTCGATTCAACTGTTTAGATAATGCTCCAGCTCCTCCATGCGCTCCTGACAGACCTGCCGTCCCTGGGCGTACAAGGCCCGCAGCTTTGTCACGTCCTTTTCTGTACGGGAAACAGTCACCGGCTCCGGCGGCCGAAGCACAAACACCTTTCCCTGGGCCTCCAGATGGTCCAACTCATCCAGCTCCCGGGCATAGCGGCGGGGAGTTTCCAGCAGGGAGCGCACCAGGCTGGGATACCGCTTGTAATACTTGGCATACAGATTGGCCAGGGCTCTGGGGGTGGGGGGCTTGCGGTAGCCGTGCTCCCGGGTGGTGATAACCACCACTTTGGGATAGCCATCCTCCAGGGGCTTTTGATAGGGGATGGACAGAGACACACCGCCGTCCACACAAGGGACGCCTTCCACATTTACGATGGGAGAGAGCAGCGGCATGCTGGCGCTGGCTCGAATGGCCCCGTAAATATCCTGACAGGCGTGTTTTTCCCAGAAGGCTGGTTGTCCGGTGCGGCAGTCCGTGGTCACGGCAGTAAACTCCATGTCCGACTGGGCAAAGGCTTTCCGGTCCAGGGGGATCAGCTTGTCAGAGATCTCCCCAAAGAGAAAGTCAAAGTTGAAAATGCTTCTTTTGAAAATCAGGTTTCCCAGGCCAAGATACCGTTTGTCGCCCACAAAGTCCAGGTTGACCTGGGCGGTCCGGCCGGTCTGGCGGGAGACGTAATTCACGCCGGTCAGCGCCCCGGCGGACACGCCGAACACGCCGTCAGCCCACAGATGATGCTCCATCATCACATCCACCGCTCCCGCGGAAAACATGCACCGCAGAGAGCCGCCTTCCAAAGCCAGCGCCCATTTTTCCATCGGTTCATCCGCTCCTTTCCATACTATGTATTGTACATCAACTTTCTCCAGGATTCAACGTCCGCTCTTGATTTCCTTCCTTTACCCAGGTATAATAATCCCTGCGAAATCACAGCGAGGAGAGGTACCATGCGAATCCGTAGAAAAACCTGGGCGCGGCCCGAGCTTGCCGCGTGCTCTTACTATATTCCAGAGCCGGAAACCCAAAGGGGCCGCTGGCAGGAGTGCTTTGGCGCCCCACGCCCGCTGCACCTGGATTTGGGCTGCGGAAAATGTGTCTTTTTGGCCCAGGCCGCCCACACCCGCCGGGACGTGAATTTTTTGGGCATTGACATCAGCCTGGACATTTTGGGTGTGGCCCGGCGGAATATCCAGGAGGCCTATGGAGAGGAGCAGCCGGACAACGTGGCCCTGTGCGCCTATAACATAGAGCGCCTGCCCCAGCTCTTCGGCCCTGAGGAAAGGGTGGAGCGGATTTATATCAATTTCTGCAACCCCTGGCCTGCCGCGGGCCATCACAAGCGCCGGCTGACCCACACCCGCCAGCTGCTGGCCTATAAGCCGCTGCTGGCGCCCGGCGGGGAAATCTGGTTCAAAACGGACAACGACGACCTGTATTTGGCAACCCGGCGGTACTTTGAGGAGGCCGGTTTTTCCATCTTCTTTGACACCAAGGACCTCCATCGGGAGCAGGACCCGGAGAATCTTCTCACCGAGCACGAGGAGCGCTTCACCGCTCAAGGGATTCCCACAAAGGCGCTGCGGGCGCGGCTTCCCCAAGAGGCCGGCGGTTTTTGATGAAATCGCTGTAAAACAGGAATTGACAGCTTGACAACTTTGGCGAAGTGCGCTATGCTCTGTTAGAGACGTGTTTAACGTTTGCATTAATGGGACAGCCGCCTGATCGGGACGGCTTGCGCGGACCGCTGGGTCCGAATAAATCAATTTACAGTTGCCTGGAGAGCCGCATGTCTCCAGGAGGGAGGATACCGCTTATATGAGAAGTAAAACCATTTGCGCCAACCGGAAATACCTGCTGGTTCCCGTGGCGGATTCCAAGGGTTGGTTTTTGCCGGTGGACCAGATGCAGTTTTTGGGCGTTTACCGAAACGGTGAACTGCTGGAGGAGCATGAGGTCATTCTAAGCCCTCAGCCCAGGTGCTGGTCCTGCCTGTATTTGGAGCGCTATCAGGGCCAGGAGCTGGAGCTTCGCCTGGAGGGCGGAGACGAAGGCTTGATTGACCTGCTGGAGCTTTCCGACACGCTGAAGGACCAGGACACCCTGTATCGGGAGCCTACCCGGCCCTTCGCTCATTTCACCCCCATGCACGGCTTTATGAACGATCCAAACGGCCTGTATTATCAGGATGGGGTCTATCACTTTTTTGCCCAGCTGAATCCCTATGGCTTTGGCGTGGCCAATACCCATTGGCTGCACGCCGTCAGCCGGGATTTGATCCACTGGGAGGAGCAGCCCTACGCGCTGCTGCCTGACGCCAGCGGACGGATGTACTCCGGCGGCGGCGTGGTGGACTGGAACAACACCTCTGGTCTGGGACGGGACGGGGTGCCTCCCGTGTTTCTGTTTTACACCGCGGCCGGCAGCAAAACCCGGTGGAGCCGGGGCAGATATTTTGAGATGGCCGCCGCGTACAGCCTGGATGGAGGCAAAACCTTTGAAAAGTATTCGGGGAATCCGGTGGTTCCCCATATCACCTTTATGAACCGGGATCCCAAGGTAGTCTGGGAGCCTCAAGGCGAAAACTGGGTGATGTTTATCTTTTTGGACAACTGCCGGTACATGCTGCTTTACTCCAAGGATTTGCTTCACTGGGAGGAGGGCCAGGTGATTTCCCTGTACACGGCCGCCGAGTGTCCCGACCTGTTTTACCTTCCGTTGGACGGAGATCCCTCCCAGGGAAGGTGGGTGCTGTGGGGCTCCACAGACACCTATCTGGTGGGCCGTTTTGAGGGCAGGCGGTTTGTGCCGGAGACAGAGTCCATCCCCGGTCCCATTCACCAGCTCTATTCGGCTTACAGCGATTTTGTTCATTCTCCGGGGGGCTATGCCGCCCAAACCTTTACCGGGCTGCCAGAAGGCAGAGTGGTACAGCTTTCCTGGATTCGCACCCGGCTGGAGCATGGACCCTTTTCCAGCTGTATCAGCGTGCCGAACCAGCTGGGACTGGTGACAACAGAGCGTGGCCCCCGGCTGACGGTGCGGCCTGTGAGGGAGGTGGAAGCCTTGTGGGAAAACAGCTTTTCCTTTGTGGACCGGGGCTTGGAAGAGATCGAGCGGATTCCGCAGGCCTATCTGGGTGAGGCCATGGATATGACCTTCCGGCTGGGGATTAAGCCGCACAAGCTGATTGCCCTGTCTGTCCGCGGGGTTCTCATTGTGTATGATCCGGACAGCGGCAGGCTGATTCTGCCCACAGGGGCCTATGATCTGGGTCCCCAGGACGGCGTGCTGGAGCTGCGGGTGATTACCGACCGGTGTTCTATGGAAATTTACAGCAATGGAGGACTGTTCAATGCCTCTATCGCCACAGTGCTGGACCCGTCCAACGTCAAGGTTCTTCCCGTGTTTTTAGACGCTGGCATTACTGTGGACTTTGAGATCCACAGGCTGAAGAGCATGTGGGACCGGCCCTGAGGGCCTATTTCTGTAAAGGCGGGAGTGTGGCGTGGAGGTTTTGCAGAGTGAGGGAAGCGGGACGCGTTGTATAGGGGGAGCGCTTTCCGCAAAGAATCATGGAGGGGAACGACTATGGCAACACTAAAGGATATTGCAGAACGGGTAGGGGTTTCCATCACCACGGTGTCCCGTGTTTTGAATGGCAAGGGTTCCATCAGCCAGGAGACAAAGGACAAGGTGTTTCAGGTGATGCAGGAGCTGGATTATCACCCCAATGAAATGGCTCGTTCTCTGGTAAACCGAAACAGCCACTTGATCGGGCTGATCGTGCCATATATCGACCACGCCTTTTTCAGCACGCTCACCGCCGGCATAGAGGACGCCTGCTCCCAGGAGGGCTACAAGCTGTTTCTCTGCACCTCTGGAGGAAACCGGGACAGAGAGCGGGAGCAATTCGCCGCCCTTCAGGCCAACAACGTGGCCGGCGTTCTGGTGTGCAGCCGGGACAGCCGGGATGGAGAGGAAATCCTGACGGAGAAGGACATCCCCCTTGTCAGCATCGAGCGCAGCATCGACGGGGTTCCCTCTGTGGCCTGCGACAACTATCAGGGCGGTGTGCTGGCGGCGAAGGAGCTTCTTGACAGCGGCTGCAAGGAACCGCTTTTGTTCGGCAACCGTATCATTTCCGACCGTCTTCCCGCGGCCCGCCGCTATCAGGGCTTTATTGAAACCTGCCGCCACGCCGGGCTGACTCTGCACGAGTATTACATCGACGCGGAGGATCTGTTCGGCAAATACCTGGAGGATGACATCCTCCGGGCGAAAGCGCTGTTTCCCCAGACAGACGGCCTGTTTGTCACCAGTGACGTGCTGGCCGCCAGCATACAGACCGTGCTGTGGCGTTTGGTTCCGGACTGGGCCGGAAAGCTGCCTCTGGTGGGGTTTGACGGCGTGAGCGTTTCAGACTACTGCCGGATCAGCACCGTTGCCCAGCCCATTCGCCAGATGGGGGAGATGGCCGTGAAAAAGCTGATCTGCTTAATCAATGGGGAAGAGGTGGAGGAAAGCTCTATCCTGCCGGTTTCCTTCATTCGCCGGAGCAGCTCCGGCCCCCGCAGGCCCTTTGGGCTGTAAGCGGCGCTTCTCACAAAAAACACCCCTGTGTTCCCGGTGGGGAAAACAGGGGTGTTTTTGCGGGGAAAGAAGGAAAACGTTACCGCTTTAATCTGTGAAATTCCCTCATTTCTTTCCTCTTTCGACAGTTTAGACAATCGTCTTCTCAACCACGGGGGACAAAAAAGCACAAAAAGTGGGGGATAGGTGAGTTTCCCCCTATGACTAAGGAAGTTTTGCACAATGGGTTCATAAAATTTTCATTTTTTTGTTGACATTTCGCCGTGGTTGGTGTATCCTTATTCTTGTAAAAGTTAACGTTTGCTTATGCACACGTTACAAATTCATGAAAGGATGGTTAAACTATGAAGAAATTTCTCGCGATCCTGCTGGCGCTGACTCTGGCTCTGACCTGCTTTGCCGCCTGCGGATCCAACGGCGAAGAGTCCTCTGCCGCCGGAGACTCCTCCGCGGCTGGCGATTCCTCAGCTGCTGAGGAAAGCACTTCCTCCGCTGCCGAGGAGGAAGAGACCACTACCAACACGGGTGACCTGCCCACAATCTCTCTGATGATTGTCTGCGGCACCACTCCTCCCGACGCTGACGCTGTGGCTGCTGAGCTGAGCAAGATCACCGCTGAGAAGATCGGCTGCAATGTGGAATTCATCACCTTTGAGGTGGGCAACTCCAAGCAGCAGATTCAGCTGCTGCTCTCCGGCGGCGACGACACCCTGGACGTCTACTGGGCTGACGGCGGCGGCACTTCCGTCAACTTCGTCAACGCTGCGCAGAGCGGACAGGCAATGCCTTTGGACGATGTGATGGCTCCCTATGCCGACGGCATGAAGGAAGCTCTGGGTGAGAACGTGTACAACTCCGGAATCGTTGACGGCGTGCAGTACGGTGTGGGCCATCTGCTGGACCAGGCTTCTTGTGCTGTGTTCACCATTCGCGCCGATGTTGCCGAGCAGTTCGGCTATAAGAACGGCGATACCATCGCTTCTCTGGACGAGCTCACCGAGTTCTTCCGCCAGGTGCACGAAGCGTATCCTAACATCCCGATCATCGGGCCCAATAACGGCGCTGTGAACTGGGTCGACACCCGTGTGGACAACCTGGGCGATGCCAACATGCTGGGCGTGCTGGACAACTACGGCCAGGATGAGACCATCACCAACTACTGGGAGAGCGACAAGTACCAGGAGCGTCTGGAATGCGTCAAAGAGTGGATGGAAATGGGCATCTACATGACCGACCTGATGAACGTTACCGAGTCTCCCTCCGACCTGATTCCTGCTGAGCGTGCTCTGGGCTGCTTTGCTGGTCACTTCTCCGCTGAGATGAACGGTATTTGGTCCACCCAGAACTTCGGTGTGGAGTGCGCTTCTCTGAAGCTGTATGACGACGCTGTTGCTGTCACTCCCGGTGCCTACTACTGCATCAACCCCAACACCCAGAACGCCGAGCTGTGCGCCGCATTCCTGAACGAGATGGCTACCAACCCCGATGTTGCTAACCTGCTGATCAACGGTATCGAGGGCACTCATTATCAGGTTCTCGAGGACGAGAACGGCGAGTATGCCGCTTACATGGATGGCAAGGATGTTTCTTCCACTGGCTGGTGCATGGGCTACAGCTGGACTGCTCTGAACTCCACCATCTCTCTGCCCTTCGAGTACCCCTCTGATTACTTCCAGCAGCTGCTGGATTCCAACGCTTCTGCTAAGCAGTCCAAGGCTTTCGGCGTTCAGTTCAACACTGACGAGTGCGCCGACGCTCTGGCCGCTTGCACCAACGTTGTGTCTCAGTACAACAACCCCATCCTCTCCGGCTCCGTGCAGGATGTTGACGCCACCGCCGAGCAGTTCCGTCAGGCTCTGCGCGATGCTGGCATCGATGAGATCATCGCTGTCAAGCAGGCTCAGCTGGACGAGTACCTGGGCAAGTAAGACGCACGGCTAAAAACTAGAATACGTTAAGTTTGTGTGTAGGCCGATAAGCGTGTGTTTTATCGGCCTATACGCAAATTATGGGAAAGTTTTCCCCCCTTGGATCGCGACGAACTTGCAGGCTTCTTTCTTCATAGCTGCCCCTTTCTTGGGATTAGGGCCGGCTGCCGGTCCGTTTCTAAAAAGGCCGATTGCCCCTCTAGGGCATGCAATACAGTTCGCTCCCGAATGTCTTTGAAAGAGAGGAAAGTGATTGACAAATGTCTACCATGGTACCCGCCAATAAGGGGAAAAAGGTCAAGAAAAGCGGCTATTTTGTTCGCACTCTGCCGCTGTATGTCATGATGCTGCCCGGCCTGATTTACCTGGCGATCAACAACTACCTGCCCATGTTCGGCTTGACCTTTGCCTTTAAGGATATCAACTACACCACCGGTGTGTGGCAAAGCCCCTGGTGCGGTTTGGATAACTTCGGCTACCTGTTCCGTACCAACGACGCCTATGTCATCTTCCGCAACACTGTGCTGTACAACGTGGCGTTTATCGTCCTTGGCACGGTGCTGGCCATTGCGGTGGCTATTCTGCTCTCTCAGGTAAGGGGCAAAATGATGCGGGTTTATCAGACCACCATCCTGATCCCCTATTTGATCGCCATCACGGTTGTGGCTTACCTGGGCTACGCCTTCCTGTCCACCGATACCGGCTTTATCAACAATTCCATTTTGGCTCCCTTGGGAATTGAGCCCATCAGCTTCTACTCCAACTCTGGTTACTGGCCGGCAATTTTGATTTTCATCTACCTGTGGAAAAACTTCGGCTATAACACCATTCTCTACTACGCAACCCTGATCGGTATTGACGATTCCTATTACGAGGCCGCTGTGATTGACGGCGCCAGCACCTGGCAGCAGATTCGTCACATCACCCTGCCCTGCCTCAAGACCACGATCATCACGCTGACCATCATGGCCATTGGCCGTATGTTCTACTCCGACTTCGGTCTGTTCTATCAGGTACCCATGAGCAACGGCCTTTTGTTTAACGCCACTCAGACGATCGATACTTATGTGTTCCGTGCTTTGATCCAGTCTAACGACGTGGGCCGCTCCTCTGCCGCCGGTTTCCTGCAGTCCGTTCTGGGCTTTGTGCTGGTGCTGGGCGCCAACCTGGTCGTGAGAAAAGTGGACAAGGACAGCGCGCTGTTCTAATTTACAGGAAAAGGGTGAATTACAAGTGATTACATCAAGCAAACTTTCTAGGATCGTCCCTCATGTAGTGTTGGTCATCCTGTCACTGATGTGCGTGCTGCCCTTGCTGCTGCTGGTTATGGCCTCTTTCACAGACGAGGCCGTGTTGACCGCCAACGGCTATTCCTTCTTCCCGGAGAAATTCAGCCTTGGCTCTTACCAGTACATTTTCCGGGCCAGCCAGACTGTGTTCCGCGCTTATGGCATGACCTTCTTCATCACCATTGTGGGTACCATCTGCAATGTGGTGTTTACCATTGGCCTTGCCTATCCGCTGTCCCGTCCCGAGCTGAAGGGCCGCAACGTCATTGCGTTTTTGGTGTTCTTCACCATGCTGTTTAACGGCGGCTTGGTGCCAACCTACATCATCTACTCTCAGATTTTCCACATCCGTGACACGATCTTCGCCATGATTATTCCCACCTTCCTCATGAGCGCCTTCAACGTGATTCTGATGCGGAACTACTTCAAGACCAATGTACCCGATGCCATCATCGAGGCCGCGCATTTGGATGGCGCCAGCGAGCTGCGTACCCTGATTAACGTGGTTCTGCCCATCTCGGTGCCGATTATCGGTACAATCGGCCTGATGGCCGGCTTGGCCTACTGGAACGACTGGACCAACGGCTTGTACTACATTGTGCAGCATCAGGAGTATTACAGCATCCAGAACGTGCTGACCAACATGCTGAACAACCTGCAGTTCCTCAAGTCCTCCGCCCAGATGCAGGGCATCAACATCGAGCTGGGATCTCTGCCCAGCGCCGGCGTGCGTATGGCCATTGCCGTGGTTGCCGTGGTGCCTATCATGATCGTTTATCCCTTCATCCAGAAGTCCTTTGTCAAGGGCATTGTTATTGGTGGTGTAAAGGGCTAAGCCTTTAAAAAATCTTTGATTCAGCCGCCTCGAACGGGAATTCCCAGTTATGACGGAACATCCCCTTCGGGGCGTTTTTTTCAAAAGCTGCCAGCTTGATCTAAAATAAGAATGGAGGTCTGTCATATGGCGCAAATTCAATGCAATTTCTTTTCCTATGCTTTGGGCCACGGTGTGGATATTGCCGTCACGCTGCCGTCCTTTACCCCTTGCAACATGGATCAGGAGCACACTCACCAGCTGCCGGAAAAATTCCCGGTGCTTTATCTGCTCCATGGCCACGGAAACGACTACATGGTGTGGCACCGCTTTACCAGCATCGACCGCTACGCGGAAGAGGCCCGCATGGCGGTGGTAACCTTCTCTGTGGGAAACAAAGCCTATGTCAATGCGGAGCTGGGGGACAATTTCTATGACTTTCTGGAGCAGGAGCTGCCCCAGTTTGTGGAGAACTATTTCCCCATCTCCTCCAAGCCGGAGGACCGCTATATCGCCGGATTATCCATGGGCGGCTATGGCTCTCTGATCCACGGCCTGCAAAATCCAGAGCGTTACAGTGCTATCGGCGCCTTTTCCCCAGGGATCTTTACAAAGGAGGAGCTGGCGCAAGGCCGGCCGGATATGCCCACCGCCTCTATGCCGGACTGCTATTCAGTGGCGGAAGAGGCCCTAAACAGCGGAAAAAAGCTGCCGGACCTGTTTATCTGCATTGGCGACAAGGACTTTCTCTATGAAAAGGTCACCAAGTATTACCAGTTTTTAAAGCCTGTCTGGAAGGGGTCCCGGCTGCGGTATGATGATCTGCCCGGCTACGAGCACGAGTTTGCCATCTGGGACAGAGAGGTCAAGGAGTTTCTGGATTGGATTGACCGCAAGGATGTTTACAAGGCCATGGGTCCCAACAAAGTGTAAAGGGAAGAAGCTTTATGAAAATTTCAGAGATCATTGCAAAGGTGGAGGCCTATCATGGGCCTCTGGAAGAAGGGCGGCGCACTTGTGACATCGTTCAATACGGCGATCCAGACAAGGAATGCACCGGCATTGTCACCACCTGCTGCCCCACCGCGGCGGTCATTCAGCAGGCAGCGGAGCTGGGATACAATTTTGTTCTGGGACACGAGCCACTGTTTTTCGATGGCTGGGACGAAACCGACTGGCAGCAGGATAACCAGACCTATCTGGCCAAGAAGAAGCTGCTGGATGACACTGGGATTGTGGTGTATCGCGATCACGACCATATGCACCACCAAACCCCGGATGGGATCTTTACCGGCCTGACAAAGATGCTGGGCTGGGAACAATACCTGGTCACGGATGGCTTTATGCCCGGCTGCATCTATGAGCTGCCTCCCACCACCGTGGGGGCGGTGGCGGACCATCTAGCCAAGACCATGCGCATCGACGGTTTGCGGATTGTGGGCGATCCCGACATGGAGATCACCCGAGTGGGCGTGGTGTTCCATTTCCTGGGAACGGACATGGACCGAGGCAATCTGCAATTCATTGAGAAAAGCGACATTCAGGTGATTATTCCCGGCGAGACGGTAGATTGGACCGTGGTGGAGTATGTGGCGGATTCCGTGGCCTTGGGCAAAAAGCGGGCGCTGATCAACCCCGGCCATTTTAACTGGGAGGAGCCGGGCATGGAATACATGGCCCAGTGGCTGCCTCAGGTCATCGGGGACCAGGTTCCGGTTAAGTTCATTCAGTCAGGAAACCAGTTCCTTTGGCGGGAAGCGCCGAAGGGCTGACAGACTGTTGGAACAGCTGAGTTTTTCAAAATAGGTTTCATTTCATAGGTTTCATTTCCAAAGGGCTGCCGCGGTTTGCGGCAGCCCTTCTACAATTTTACCCGAAACCGGATGGCGGCGCTGTTCAGCTTGTGGGCGGCAATCTCTCCCCGGTGCCGCTCCACAATCCCCTTGGCAATGGACAGTCCAATGCCAAAGCCGCTGCCGTAGGTTCTGGCAGGGTCCGCCCGGTAGAATCGGTCGAACAGCCTGGAGAGAGGCAGCTCTCCCACGACTTGGCAGGAGTTGTCCACCGTGAGAACGGGATGCCTGCCTCCTTGCAGCTCCACCTGGATAAAGCCTCCCGGATCGCAGTATTTCACCGCGTTGTCCAGCAGAATGGATACCAGCTGCCGGAGAGCTGCCTCGTCCCCCTTGTAGGAAAGGCTGTCCGGCGTTTTGATGGAAAGAGCCTTTCCCGAGGTCTCCGCCGGCTTTGTGAATACAGAGGCGGTTTCCCACACCGCTGCCGCCAGGTCAAAGGAAAGGGCCTCCAGCGGCTGGGATTCCTCATCCATACGCGCCAACGTAACCAGCCGTCCTACCAGTTGGGACATCAGCCCCGTTTCCTCCCGAATGTCCGAAAGCCATTCGTTGGGACCGGTCTCCCCTTCGAGAATGTCCAGATTTGCCCGGATCAAGGTGAGGGGCGTTTTCAGCTCGTGGTTGGCGTCGGTGACAAATTGCTTTTGCCGCTGATAGCTTTCCGCCACAGGCCGTACCGCCCGTTTGGAAAAGAGAATTACCAGCAGCAGCACCACCAGGCTGCCTCCGGCGAAAACCAGGCAGGCCGCGGTGAGGAAGTTTCGGTTCATATCCAAAAAGGAGGAGGCGCTGACGCACACCACAGCTTGGCCCTCCTCCGTGGTGTAGACCTTGTACCGGTAGCCCCCGGCCCAGCCCCGCTCCCGGCGTTCAGACAGAGCCTGCTTTCCCAGATTGGCGGCCTCCTCCTCTGTGACGCTGGCAATGGACCGAACGTCCGTGGAGAGAAAATTCCCCTCTCCGTCAAACTGCACTGTGAAGAAGCGGGTGGTGAAGGGTGCCTCTGGGTTGCGCTCTGCCGGACGGAGGTCCGAAGCGGCTGGCTGAGCAGGCGTCTGAAATTCTGGAAAGCTGCCGTTGTTTTCAGAGACAATGTCCGCCAGCTCATCCAGAGAGAGGGTGGTTTGGCAGAAGGTGATGACATAGATGCTGGAAAACAGCACCACAAACACTCCCAGAAAGGACAGGGTGCAGATCTTGATGAATTTTTTCCGCAGGCGGTAGATCATTCCCTGACCTCCAGCACATAGCCCGCTCCCCGCAGAAAGCGGATTTCCGCCGGAGCCTGCAGCTGGGCCAGCTTTTTACGGATGTTGGAGATGTGTACCCATACCACGCTGACATCCACCTCGCTGTTCCAGCCCCACACATGAGAGAGAAACTCGTCTGTGGTCACCACAAAGCCGGGCCGCTGCATCAGCATCTCCACAATCTGAAATTCCCGTCCGCTGAGAGATTGGCTGATGCCCTGGTATCCCAGCTCGTAGGTGGAGCGGTTGAGGGTTAGTCCTCCGACAGACAGCAGGTCGGGAGTGAAGTGGTCCTTCCGGCGCAGCATGGCCCGTACCCGGGCCAGCAGCTCCGCTGTGGCAAAGGGCTTGGGAAGGTAGTCGTCCGCTCCGGCGTCCAGCCCCTCCACCCGCTGATAGATTTCCGTTCTTGCTGTGAGAAACAGCGCCGGGGTGGAAATGCCCTGTCCCCGCAGGTGCTTGAGGACCTCCACACCGTCCATACCGGGCATCATAATGTCCAGCACCAGGCCGTCGTACTCCTCGGTTTCCGCGTAGAGCAGGGCCTCTTGGCCGTCGGTGACGCCGTCCACCAGGTATTTTCCGTTTTCCAAAATGCGCTTCAGGGTTTTTAACAGCTTGGGATCGTCCTCCGCAACTAACAGACGCATGGCGCATCATCCTTTCTGGGTCTATTGTACCAGCCCATTCTTAAGGGAATCTAAAAGAAATGCGAAGGTTCTGTGAGCCTTTAGCCTGCCTTTAGCCTGGCTGTGTACACTGAAACAGATCAAACACAGGGAGGCGCGGTATGGAACAGGAATTGTACGAGGGTTTGCGGAAGGGCAGACGATGGGCGCTGGAGGCTGTCTGCCGGGAGAATTTGAAGCGCTCCTGGTATCTGTGCTGCCAGCTGGCGGGAGAGCCGGCCGGGGGCGCGCCCTTGCTGCTTTCGGCGTGGAAAGAGGCTTTGGCCGCTGTCAAGGGGATGGAGACGCTGCCTTCCCAGGATTTCGCGGCGATACTGTCAGAAAAAATAGCGGCGCTGTATCAGCGGGGCGTCGCCCCGAAGCCTCAATATGAGGCCTTGCCTCAGCCCCGGCTGGCAGCCTCCTATCAGGCTCTGGCAACAGAGGTGGAAAAGCTGCCGTCCAACCTGCGGCCCTATTATTGGCTTTCCGTGTACGGAGGCGCCACTCCCCAGCAGCTGGCGTCCGCCGCAGGGTGGGAGCCTGACGTCCTGAAGGAGCGGCTTGCCCAGGGGGAGAAGTGGCTGGCCCAGCGCCGGGCAGCGTGGAGCAAGTCTCAGCGGGCGGCCTATGTGCGGGCCTCCACCCAGCTGCGGGACGCGGCGGGCAATGGCTTTGGCGAGGTGCAGGTTCCCAGTGCGCTGCTCACCGATCTGTGGAAGGAGTGCGGCCTGCCGGTTAAGCCTCCCAAGCGGCGGCAGAAAAAGCCCTGGACCCGAAAGCGGCTGGCCGCTGTGGGATTTGCTGTGGGCGCGGGAGCCCTTTTGCTGGTAGGCGGCACCGTGGCCGCGGTGCTGCTGCTCACCTGAAAAGACCGCCTGTTTACGGCCCTTAGGGGCCGTTTTATTTTGCCCGGGGATTGATACGGTTTTGTAAACAAGCTTTCACGGTTCCTTCACCGTCCTTTTTAGGATGCCTTTAGTGCTGGACGGTACACTGAATCCAGCGGCCGGGAAGCCGGCGCGTGAAACTTGCATAAAGAAAGAAGGATACCTATGAAGAAATCATGGAAAAGCTTGACGGCTCTGTTGGCGGCGAGCCTTCTGTGCCTGGGAATGTTTGCCGGATGCTCGGAAGCGGAAGAATCCAGCGGCTCTGAAAGCAGCTCGGAGTCCAGCTCCTCCACCAGCACTTCCTCTTCTTCCTCCAGCGAGGAGGAAGAGGCTGCTGAGGACGTAGTAGGCGAAATCACCTATCTAGGCACTTCTTCCCTTGTGGTGGATGTTTACGAGGCGGACAGCGAGATTACCGACTATACCGATCTGGAGGGAATCGCTCTTACAGATTCGGGCGACTCGGAAACCGTGACCCTAGAGGATGACGCCGTTTATCAATCCGTTTCCAGCGGCGTGGCGTCCGACATCACCCTGGACGATCTGGCGGAGGGCGATATGGTAGCCGTCACCACAGATGAGGACGGCGTCCAGACCATCATCGTTCTGGAAGTGGAAACTGCTGGAGACAGCAGCTCCTCCATCAGCTCGACGGACTCCACCTCCACGGAGGAATCCGCTTTGGAGGAGGCTGCCGGCGAGACAGATGCCAGCGCGGAATAAGGAAGGAGGGCGCGCCGCGAAGAGAGCCTTTGGGGCGCGCTCTTTGCTTGCCTACAATCTGAAATCACAGGAAAGGAACACACCATGAATCTCACTGATAAAGCCCGGCGGGGAAGCTGGGAAGCCATGGAAACCCTGTTTGACGGAACAAAGACCAGCGTAATGCACCTGTGCCGGGTGCTGCTAGCCAGCCAGCAAGCCGCTCAAATAGCCGCTCCCAGAATTTACCGCAGCTTGTGGGAGCAAGTGCTCTCTGGAAGAATCACCGACGAGGAGGCCTTTTCTCAGGCGGCGGTAAACAAGGCGGTAACCTTCTGCAAAACCACCGTTGGGAAAAAAGACACGAAAGCCTTTCGTATTCCTGCCAACCGCAATTTTGTCCAGGGCGTGGGGGAGGGGGACCGCTTTGTCCTGCGGGGCGACCCTTGGGAGCTGGTGGTGGCCAATCTGCCGCCGCTGCAGCGATTTCTCTACACGCTCCCTGTGCTGTGCGGCTATACCCAGGCGCAGCTGGCCCGTCTGTTTCACACCAACGAGGAGACGGTCCGCCTGGCGCTGGAGGCAGAGCCGACCAATTTAAAACGAATCTGCACGGCTATTTCCCAGCGGACAGGCCAGCCGGTTTCTCTGGACGCGGAGGAGTTTCACCGGGTGTTGGAGTCCAAGCGAGTGGGGGCCGAGGTTCCGCCTTCGGTGGACACTACCATCCTTACAACCATCCGCGCCCTGTGCGTCCCCATTCAAGCCAAACTGCGCCGGAAGCGCAAACGGGCCGCGGCGGTGGCAGGAACGGTCTTGGTGCTGGCCTGCTTGACCACAGGAATCGCGCTGGCGGCGGTTTCGGGCGGCGAGGAGGAGCAGGCTTCCGAAAGCTCTGCCATCTCAGCGGATTCCACCATTTCCGAGGACTCCACTATCTCAGAAGATTCTACTATCTCAGAAGATTCCACTATCTCAGAGAATTCTACTATCTCAGAGGACTCCACTGTTTCCGAGGACTCTGTCACTTCAACAGATTCCACGGCTTCCCAGGAATCCGAGGCTTCGGAGAACGCCGCCGGGGAGGAACTGGAAAGCCAAGACTCCCAGGCTGCTTGACCCATGTCTTTTGCCAGGGGGCTTTTATAAAAAAACAGCCGCAGGGCCTTACCGAAAAGGCTCCGCGGCTGTTTTCGCTCTGTTTGACAGGTGTTTCCAGGTGTGATATAGTTAAAGAAAACGTTTGCTTTCCAAGGGAAGGATGAGGGAAAATGGGAGAAGCAGGGATTCTGCTGATGCAGCTGATTACCATGTTTTTGTATGTGGGCGTGGGATGGTGTCTGTGCCGCGCCAAGCTTGTGACAGAGGCCAACAGCGCTGCCCTTACCAATTTGCTGCTGTATGTGGTGATTCCCTGTGTGATTGTTCAGTCCTTTTACCGGGAGGCTTCGCCGGAAACCACCCTGGAGCTGCTGATGTCCCTGGGCCTTTCGGCGCTTGCCGTGGGGCTGGCAATGGCGGTGTCCTTTTTGGTGTTTCGGAAAAGGCCGGCGGCCAATTTCGGCAGCTCCTTTTCCAACGCGGGCTTTATGGGGATTCCCCTGATTACCGCCGTGGTGGGGGAAAGCGCGGTGTTTTACATTGCCGGATTTGTGGCTTTGCTGAACATTCTTCAGTGGACCTACGGCCAGGCCATCCTGGGCGCCTCCAGAGAGGAGCTGAAGCCCTTGGCCCTGGTAAGGAACCCCTTGATTTTAGCCTTTTTTGTGGGATTGCTGCTGTATTTCCTGCCAATTACCCTGCCTCCTCTGGTGGAGAACGCCATTGGCGCCATCGCCGGATGCAACGCTCCCGTGGCCATGGTGGTTTTGGGCGTGCTGCTGGGGAATATCTCTCCCCGGAAAATGTTTCTCTCGGGGGAGGCTTGGGCGGTCAGCGGCGTGCGCCTGCTGCTCATTCCCCTGTTGACCGCTTTGGTGCTGATGATTTTCCCCAGTGTTCCCACAGCCATGAAAAGCGCCATTCTCATTGCGGCGGCCGCGCCGGTAGGCTCTAATCTGGCGCTGTATGTTCAGCGGCAGAAGGGGGACGCCCAGGCTGCTGCGGGGATTGTGTGCCTGTCCACCATTTTGTCCATTGCCACCATGCCCCTAATCATGCTGCTTGTGCGGTAAAGGCGGCGCACGGCTTCCATAGCGAAAGCCCTCCACAGCTCTTGTGGGGGGCTTTCCTTGTTACAGCTGAAAATCCTCTGGCCGGAATTGTCCTGTGCGGAGCGTGGGGGCCACGCGAGGCTCCCGGCGCAAGGGATCGTATTGATATTTTTTGCAGGAGCGCAGGCCCTCTTCTCCCTCCTGGGGCCTTTGACGAAGGGCGCAGACCACTTCCTCCTCTTTTCCGCTGTTGTGCTGGCAGTAAGCGCAGCTGGGGACGATGTCAACTCCGAACAGCGGTTGTTTTTTTCTTTTTCGAAAGAACCCCATTTCGAGAGCCTCACTTTTCAAAAGTCTATGGCTGCATTATACCACGATGGCTCTTTTCGCGCAAGCCGCGGAAATGGAAACGGGGACCGCGCTTTGGCGGGAGATCCTTTTTGTCCAGTTCTGCTTTTTGAGAGAAAAAGGGCTTTCCCACATACACCAGAAAGGCCAAACACATCAGCAGCATGGAAAGCCCTCCCGCCGCGGTGGAGGCGGTTATTTCACAGTGGAGAGGCTGGGTGGAGGCCGCCCACGCCGGAGTGCTTTCCCCGGGAACCAGCCGGTCCAGCAGCAGAAACAGTCCGGCGGACCCTGCCCCGTGGAGGACTCGGAACAGGAAAAATTTCCCTTTGCTCAGGGGGAATTTCCGAAAAAAGGAAAAGAGCTGAAGGTGAACGCAAAGCCCTCCAAAGGCCAGCCCGAAGGCAAATAAGGCAGGCGAGGCGCCAGCCTGGGCCGCGTCTGCCGCGCCGCCGGTGACCTCCATCACAAAGGACAGGGCGGCCTGGGCCTCTCCCGCCGGCAGCGGACCCGCGGCCTCCAGCAGCCCGGCCAGCAGCCGGAACAGACCGCTGGCCCGGAGGATGGCGGTGATTCCGGCGAAGAGCAGAATGCAGCCGCACATTTTAGCGGTGGCAGAGCAGGCGTCGGACACGGAAAGCACCAGGGCAGAGCCGGAGGACGGGTCCTTTTCCTGAGCCCTCTCTTGCGGGACAGGCTTTCCCAGCCCGGAAAGGATTCCCAGAAGCAGGCCGGACAGCGTTACAGCCGCGAATAAAAGCCAGCCCCGTTCCAGGCTTCCCCAGATGCCCCAGCCCACAAAAGTCACTACAAAGGCAGGGCCGGGCGCCACGCAGAAGGCCATCATGCGGCCTGCCTGCTCACGGGTAATCTGCTTTTCCTCCAACAGCAGGGACACTCCTCTGGCTCCGGCGGGGTAGCCTCCCAAAAAGCTCAGCAGCAAAGGGGCGCCGCAAATGGCAGGCAGGCGAAAGGCGCGCCGGGTGAGAGGGGCAAGCAGGCGTCCTAAAAGCGCTCCGGCTCCAGAGCGCACGCCTAGGCTTGCCAGAACCAAAAAGGGAAACAGAGAAGGGACCAGGGAGGAAAGGCAGGTCAGCACGCTTTTTGAAACGCTTTCCCTGGCTTGGGCGGGAAACAGCAGCAGGCCTCCGGCCAGAGTCAAAAAGCCCAGGACAGCAAGGAGCTTTTTTCCGATGTCCCGTTCCGCAGTTTCCATGGGTCGCGCTCCTTTCGAAAGGGGATTGGTTATGCCTATGCGCTCCTGAGGTGATACATTCCCGCGGCGGCTCATATACTATCGGGAAAGGGGGCGGCGCCATGGAAAACCGGCGGATTGGTAGCCCGGTGGTGGAGCTTTCCGGCAACCGCCGGGCCGTGGTGGATGGTTGCGACGGCATTGTGGAGTACGGCGAGGAACAGATGATTTTTCGGGCGGGGGGAATGAAGCTTCGATTTACCGGCCGAGGCCTGAGGCTGGTCAAGCTGACGGACAGCGCCGCGGTAGTGGAGGGACTTATCCAGCAGGTGGAGTATCTGTGGGGCGCGTCTGGGCAGAGGGAAAAGGGAAGGGAGGGGGCCTGATGGTAGAGCGGATTGCCCATTTTCTCACAGGCTGGGTGGAGTTTGAAATCCGGGGCAACGGGGCCAGGTTTCTCAACGGCGCGGCGAAAACCGGCACAGAGTTTTGGGGCTTTTCCCAAAGGGAGGGAAGGCCGGTGGTCCGGGGCCGGCCCAGAGAGTACCGGCGGCTGCGTCCGCTGTTTCGCAGGTGCGGCGCCCATCCCCGAATCCGCAAGCGGGGAGGCATACCCTTTTTCATCCGGCGCTTGGGGAAGAATCCGGGAGTGGTCCTGGGGATTGTCTGCGGGGCGGGAATTTACCTCCTTTTAAGGGGATTTTGCTGGGGCGTCACAGTGACAGGCACGGAAACGTTGACCCAGCGCCAGGTGTTGGAGGCTGCCAGGGAAAACGGTGTGTATGTGGGCGCCCTTCTCAGCCGGCTGGATCCCACAGGGGCGGCGTTGTCCCTGCAAAACGATCTGCCGGGGACCTCCTGGCTTGCTGTGAACACAGACGGCTGTTTTGTGGAGGTGGCCCTGCGGGAAAGCCTTCCAGCGCCAGAGGTGGCTGACAGCCGGGAATGGTCCAACATGGTGGCCTCCCAGGCGGGAACCATTGTGTCCATCCAGGCGGAGCGGGGCCGTCCGGAGGTATCCGTGGGAGATACGGTGGTGCTGGGTCAGCTGTTGATTGCCGGGCTGTACGAGCAGGAGGCGGATCCCTACTCCCCGCCGCCGGAGGAACCCTATCAGGTGCTGGGAGCCGCCCGGGGCAGCGTGCGCGCCCTCACTTATCGGGAGTTTACTGTGGAGGTTTCCCAGCTGGCGTCAGAGCTTCGGCCTGCGGGCGGGTTGCGGAAAAGCCATGCTCTGGAGATATTGGGGCTTCAGATTTCCCTGGGATTTGATTCGGCTCTCTCAGAGGAAAGCAGAACCTGGAGCCGCAGGTGGTCCTGGGCGCCTTTGGGCCGGGAGCTGCCCTTGACCTGGGTGGAAACCACCAGCCAACCGCTGGAGGAGATCTCTGTTTCACTGGAGGAGGACGCCTGGAGGGAGGCGGCTCTTCTGCGGCTGCGCCGTCTTCAGAGGGAGGAGCTGCCGCCTGGCAGTCAGATATTGGGGGAGGAGCTTTCCTATCACTTTGAAAATGGCATGTGCACCTTGACAGCCCAGTGCCGCTGTGAGGAGGAAATTGGCGTGGTAAGAGAGATTTCGTTTGAATAGCATAAGGCGGATAATAATTTTTGGTAAGTATTCATAGAGTTTTCCCTTGAAGAAAGACGTCCTTCTGTGCTATAATAGCCGCAGGACATTTTGTGACCTGTTTTGTCCTGCGTAAAATACTCATAGAACAGGAGATCTCTTTGGAGCAGAAAATCAATTTGGATAGGCTGGAGCAGGCCGAGGCCCTGTTTGGGAGCTTCGACGAGAACGTCCGGCTGATTGAAAAGGAATTTGGCGTGGCTTTGGTGGTGCGGGACTCAGAGCTGAAGATCACCGGGGAAGACCCGGAGGCTGTGGACAAAGCGGCCCGCACGGTAAAAAGCCTGCTGACGCTGATTGGCAGCGGAGAAACCCTTACCGAGCAGAACGTGCGTTACTGCATCCGCATGGTGGGGGAGGACAGCGAGGATAAGGTGGTTCGCCTTGCCGGGGATGTGGTATGCATCACCAGCAAGGGCAAGCCCATCAAGCCCAAGACGGTGGGCCAGCGCACCTATTGCGACAATATCAAGGAAAACACCATCACCATCGGCGTGGGGCCTGCCGGTACGGGCAAAACCTATTTGGCGGTGGCCATGGCGGTAAACGCCTTCCGCGCCCAGCAGGTAAACCGGATTATCCTCACCCGCCCGGCGGTGGAGGCCGGGGAAAAGCTGGGGTTCCTGCCCGGGGACCTGCAACAGAAGGTGGACCCTTATCTCCGCCCCTTGTACGACGCCCTGTTTGACATGCTGGGGGCCGAGACCTATCAACGCTATGTGGAGCGGGGCAATATCGAGGTGGCTCCCTTGGCCTACATGCGGGGCCGCACTCTGGACGACAGCTTTATCATTTTGGACGAGGCCCAGAACACCACCGGCGAACAGATGAAAATGTTTCTCACCCGGCTGGGGTTCAACTCCAAGATGGTTATCACCGGCGACGTGACTCAGATTGACCTGCCGGATGGCAAGCGCTCCGGCTTAAAGGAAGCGGTGCGCATCCTAAAGGGCGTGGACGACATTGCCATTTTCCGCTTTACGGAAAAGGATGTGGTGCGCCACAAGCTGGTGCAGGATATCATCAGGGCCTATGAGCGGGCCGGCAGAACCGCGAAATAGCGAAGGACTGGACCCTTCTATGGGTATGGATAAAATGGATGTCAATTTTCGGGGAGATCCCAGAGAAAGGAATGGTGCATAGAATGGAAAAAATTCGAGTGATTATTTCAAACCAGCAGAAAGCGGTAAAAATCCCCACGGGAATCCGCATGCTGATTCGCCGCTGCTGCCACGCGGTGCTTCAGCTGGAGGGCTTTAAGGACTCCGCTGAAATCAGCGTCTCTTTTGTGGACAACGATCAGATCCAGGAGATGAACCGGCAGTATCGGAATATAGACGCCCCCACGGATGTGCTTTCTTTTCCCATGGGGGAAAACGGCAACTACGATGTCAACCATGAGACGGGCGCCAAGATCCTGGGGGATATTGTGATCTCCGTGCCTAAGGCCATGGAGCAGGCCAAAACCTACGGTCACAGCTTCGAGCGGGAAATGGGTTTTTTAACGGCTCATTCCATGCTGCATCTGCTGGGCTATGATCACGAGGCTGGCGGTCTGGCCCGGGTGCGCATGCGGGAGAAGGAGGAGCAGGTCATGCGGGAGCTGGGCCTGCCTGCCAGCGCCAGCTACGCCACCACACCTCGTGAGTAACAACCGCCCAGAGCAGAAACGGCGGCTGTGGCACAGCTTTGCCGATGCCTTTCGGGGAATCGGCGCCTGTGTCCGCTCAGAGCGAAATATGCGGATCCATTTAACGGCGTGTGCCTATGTGCTGTTTTTTGCCAGCCGGCTTTCCCTCAGCCGCGGGGAGATGGCCTGCCTGCTGCTGGCCATTGGAGGGGTAATGGCGGCAGAGGCCCTGAACACCGCTGTGGAGAAGCTTTGCAATTTCGCCCAAAGGAGCAGAAACCGCTATATTCGGGTGATTAAGGATGTGGCGGCGGGCGGAGTGCTCTTGGCGGCGATTGCCGCCCTGCTGGTGGGCGTGGTAATCCTTTTCCGCCCAGAGCTTTGGTCCCTGCTATGGGAGCTAGGGTCCAACCCCTGGACGCTGGCGGCGCTGGTGCTGTCGCTGGCTGTGGCGGCATGGTTTGTGTTTTTAGGTCCAGCCTGGCTGGAGGAGCGCTGGGAAAGCCTGCGCCGGAAACGGCTTGACAGAAGCCGCGGGGGAAAATAAAATAGAATTAAGTAGAGTGGGGGAGGCGCCGTGGTTTCGCGGTGTCTCCTTGTGTTGCGCGGAAAGGAAGAAAGCTATGGAGAATATGCCCCAGGAACGCTCGGCGTTTATCGCCATTGTAGGAAGGCCCAATGTGGGAAAGTCCTCGGTGCTCAACCGGCTGGTGGGCCAAAAGATCGCCATTGTGTCCCGAAAGCCTCAAACCACCCGTACCCGGATCATGGGGGTGCTGACCCAGGGAGAGGACCAGCTGGTGTTCTTGGATACACCGGGCTTAATCAAGGCAAAAAACTCTCTGGGGGATTACATGGTCAAATCTGTCACCCGCACGGTGGATGGCGTGGACGCCTGCCTGCTGGTGGTGGAGGCGGGAACCCAGCTCTCCAAGGCCGACGAGGAATTGATTCGCCGGTTTCGGGGAGGGAAGATTCCCGCGGTGCTGGCCATCAACAAAATTGATTTGCTGGAGGACAAAAGCCCCATTATGGAGCAGATTGCCCAGTACGCGGGGCTGTACGAGTTTCAGGCGGTGGTGCCTGTCTCTGCCAAAGACGGAAATGGCATGGAAGAGCTTTTAGAGGAGCTGAAGAGGCTCTGCCTGCCAGGAGGGCATCTGTTCCCGGAGGACACGCTGACCGACCAGCCAGAGCGGGTCATCGCCTCGGAGATTGTCCGGGAAAAGGTGCTGCGCCTGTTGGATAAGGAGGTTCCCCACGGGGTGGCGGCTGTCACCGAGCGGATGAAGGACCGGGATGGAATTCTGGACATTGACGTGACCATCTACTGCGAGAAGCCGGGCCACAAGGGAATTTTGATTGGAAAGGGCGGAGCTATGCTGAAGAGGATTGGCACCGCGGCCCGCCAGGACATGGAGCGCTTTTTCGACTGCAAGGTGAACCTGCAGCTGTGGGTCAAGGTGAAGGAGGACTGGCGCCAGCGTCCGGAAACCCTGCAAAGTCTGGGATTTTCCGAGAAGGATTTGGAGCTGTAAGCCCTCACTAGCACAAACAGGCCGCGAAACGTGGCGGAATTTGTGGAACAAACAAATCTTTTCCTGTCATAGTCCGGGAAGATCCGCAAATACTCTTTTTAGAGAAGGGGAGCAGCTCCCTTCCGAAAGGGGGAAACCTTTGTGGATGTGAAACAGGCTTGGGAAAGCTTTGTCCGGACAGGCAGGGTGCAGGACTATATCAACTATACGCGGCTGAAGAACCAGCTGGAAAACAGTGTTGCGGGAGAGGTGCAGGGTGCAGGTACAAACCCAGGGACTGATCATCAAGGAGCAGACAGTGGGGGAGAGCGACCGGCTGGTGACGGCGCTCACCAGGGATGAAGGCGTGGTGCGGGCCTTTGCTCGCCGCGCGAAAAGCCTGAAGGATCCAAAGCACGCCGGCACGGGCCTGCTTTGCTATTCCCGCCTGAAGCTTTCCAAAGGGCGGGATACATACAACATCAACGAGGCCTTTCCCATCGAGGTGTTCTTCGATCTGCGGAAAGACGTGACAGCCCTGGCTCTGGCCCAGTATTTCTGCCAGCTGGCGGTAGAGCTGGTGCCGGAGGGAGTGGAGTCCGGGGAATACCTGCGCCTGGTGCTGAATGCCCTTCACTTTCTGTGCAAAGGGACCCGGCCTCAGCCGGTACTAAAGGCCATTGTGGAGCTGCGAATGCTTTCCGAGGCGGGGTATATGCCCAATTTGGCCTATTGCGCTCATTGCGGCGCTTATGAGTCGGAGCGGATGATCTTTAAAATCAACCGGGGAGAGCTGTACTGCAAGGACTGCTTCATCGATAACGGCGACCCTTGGGCGTCCTTGTCCCCGGCGGCGCTGACGGCCATGCGGCACATTGTCTACGCGGATTTTGAGAGGATTTTCTCCTTTTCTGTCTCCCCGGGCGCCCAGCAGGAGCTTTCCGCCGCGGCGGAGGCATACACCATTCACATCTTGCAAAGACGGCCGAAAACCCTAGATTTTTATTACAGTCTGCTGTGAACTGTAAAGTAATTTTACTTTTTTGTAGAAATTGAAAAACTCCTTGCATTTCCTGAAGTTTTTTGATGAAGTAAAGCGATATAACTTTACAAAATACTGAAACAGCAGAGCGTGAACGTGAGGATACACAGGATGGACAAACATACGAAAGCCTTAGAGCTTGACAAAATTTTAGAGATGGTGGCGGGAGAATGCTCCAGCGCTGACGGCGCGGAGCTGGCCCGCAAGCTGGAGCCTGTTTTCACGGCGGCGGAAGCCAGGTGGCTGCTGGAGGAAACCGACGCTGCCTTTGTGGCGATGGCCAAGTTTGGCGCGCCCTCCTTCTACGGCATGAAAAACGTCACCAATCCCCTGCGCCGCGCTCAGGCGGGAGGAGGATTGGGCCTGCGGGAGCTGCTGGACATTGCCGGCACCCTGCGGACCATCCGGGGCCTGACCCAGTGGTGGGGCAAAAGCGAAAGCGTCCGCACCGCTCTCACCGGCCGGTTTGAGGTGCTGGCTCCTAACAAATATCTGGAAGAGAAAATTTTCACCTGCATTCTCAACGAGGAAGAGGTGGCGGACAACGCCTCTCCCGCTTTGGCAAACATCCGGCGGAAGATCCGGGCGGCGTCTCAGCGGGTGCGGGACCAGCTGGACAAGCTGATCCGCTCGCCCTCCCATCAAAAGCATTTGCAAGAAAGCATCGTCACCCAGCGGGGAGGACGGTATGTGGTGCCGGTAAAGGCGGAGTTTCGGGGAGAGGTGCCGGGCCTGGTTCACGATACCTCCGCCAGCGGCGCCACGGTGTTCGTGGAGCCCATGAGCGTAGTGGAGGCCAACAACGAGATCCGGGTCCTGCGCTCTGACGAGCAGGAGGAGATCTCCCGCATTTTGCTGGAGCTTTCCGGAGAGGCTGGCTCCTTTGCGGACTCCATCATTGAAAGCTACAACTATGCCGTTCAGCTGGACCTGATCTTCGCCAAGGCCCAGGTGGCATACCGGATGAAGGCGGTGGTGCCCCAGGTGGGCGAGGATGGACGAATTGTTCTCCATGCTGCCCGGCATCCGCTGATCCAGAAGGACAAGGTGGTACCCACGGACATCACCCTGGGCGTGAGCTTTGACACGCTGATTATCACGGGTCCCAATACCGGCGGAAAGACAGTCGCTCTGAAAACCATCGGTCTGCTGACGCTGATGGCCATGTGCGGCCTGATGATCCCCGCCGGGGAGGGCAGCCAGATCTCGGTGTTCCGGCACATTCTGGCAGACATAGGGGATGAGCAGAGCATTGAGCAGTCTCTTTCCACTTTTTCCTCTCACATGGTGAATATCATCCACATCTTCCAGGTGGCGGACGCGAGCAGCCTGATCCTGCTGGACGAGCTGGGCGCCGGCACCGACCCGGTGGAGGGCGCGGCCTTGGCTCAGTCCATCATTCAGGAGCTGCGGGGGCGGGGGGCCCGTCTGGCCTGCACCACCCACTACGCCGAGCTGAAGGCCTACGCCATTCAGACCCCCGGTGTGGAAAACGGCAGCTGCGAGTTTGACGTGGCCACCCTGCGGCCCACCTACCGGCTGCTGATCGGTGTGCCGGGCAAGTCCAATGCCTTTGCCATCACCCAGCGGCTGGGCATGGACACTGTCATTGTGGACCGGGCCAGAGAGCTGGTCAGCCGGGAAAGCAACGCCTTTGAGCAGGTGGTGGGCCGTCTGGAGGAGGACCGCCGGAAGATGGAGGACGAGCTGCGGCGCCTGCGGGAATCCGCGGCCAAGGCCCAACAGAGCGCGGAGCAGGCAGAACGTTTGAAGGAAGAGGCGGAGTCCCAGTTCAAGAAAGAGGTTGACCGCGCCCGGCAGGAGGCCGCCCAAATTGTTCAAAAAACCCGCCAGCGGGCGGATGCTCTGGTAAACGAGTTGGAGGACCTGCGGCGGCAGAAGAACAAGCAGCTTTCCGCCGAGCAAAAGGCCCGGCTGCGCTCTGGCCTGAAGGAGCTGGAAAATTCCTCCGATCCAGTGCGGGAGCGGCGGGACGACAACTATGTGCTGCCCCGGCCCTTGGTGGTGGGAGACGAGGTGCTTATCTACGATATTGACAAGGACGCCACGGTGCTGGAGGAGCCGAAGGACGGCATGGTGCTGGTGCAGGCCGGCATTATCAAAACACGGGTGCCCTTGTCCAACCTTCGTCTGATGAGCAAACGGCAGATGAAAAAGAAAAATCCCACCCGCACCGTGACGAAGAATATCTCCACTCCAGAGGTTGCCTCCAGCCTGGACCTGCGGGGCCAAACGGTGGAGGAGGCCTTGATGGAGGTGGACAGCTTCCTGGACCGGGCTTCTCGGATGCACTTGTCCCAGGTGACCATTATCCACGGAAAGGGAACAGGCGCCC
This sequence comes from uncultured bacterium, assembly GCA_905215055.1. Lineage (GTDB taxonomy): Bacteria > Bacillota > Clostridia > Oscillospirales > Acutalibacteraceae > Acutalibacter. The sequence continues at coordinate 68,054 of CAJMOH010000001.1, read as the reverse complement.
TGCGGGCCGCGGTGCAGCAGCATTTGCGGCGCTGTGCCCAGGTGAAAAGCTTCCGCCTTGGCACCTACGGCGAAGGGGAAAGCGGCGTCACCATCGCCGAGCTGAAGTAGCCGGAAGAGAATATTTCCAAATTGTAAAGAAACCAGGACCGCCCTTGCATCAGGGGCGGTTTTGTATTACAATTATTTTTGATTATCCCCGCCCTGTGATGCGGGAGAATTGAGGTGTCTCCGTGAAGGAAAACAAGTATGACGATCCTGCCTTTTTTGAAAAATACAGCCAGATGAGCCGCTCCCAGCAGGGGCTGGCCGGAGCTGGGGAGTGGGAGGACCTGCAAACAATTTTGCCGGATTTTGCCGGCAAACAGGTGCTGGACCTAGGCTGCGGCTATGGCTGGCACTGCGTGTACGCGGCGGAGCGGGGCGCCTCCCATGTCACGGGGGTGGACCTGTCGGAGAAAATGCTGGACACGGCCCGGGAAAAGACTCATTTTCCCCAGGTGGAGTATCTCCACGCCGCCATAGAGGACGTGGACTTTTCGCCGGAAAGCTTCGACGTGGTATTCAGCTCCCTGGCCATCCACTATTTGCAGGATTTTCCCGCCTTTGTGGAGAGGGTCCGCTCCTGGCTCAAGCCTGGCGGGGACTTTGTGTTTTCTGTGGAGCACCCCATCTTCACCGCTTACGGCAGTCAGGACTGGTATTACGATGAAGCCGGAAATATCCTCCACTTCCCCGTGGACAACTATTTTTACGAGGGAGAGCGGAAGGCGGTCTTTCTTGGAGAGAATGTGGTGAAATACCACCGCACCCTCACCATCTATCTGGACACCCTGCTCACCGGGGGCTTTGCCCTGCGCCGGGTGGTGGAGCCGAAGCCGCCCCAGCGGATGCTGGACCTTCCCGGCATGAAGGACGAGCTGCGCCGGCCCATGATGCTGTTGGTGGCGGCGGTAAAGCTGTGAAGGAGGCGGGCCCTGATGGATGGGAACATCACGGTGAAATACCTGCAAAACTACCTAAAGCAAAAGGATTTTGTCCCCGGCAGAGAGATGTACTATTTCCTCAAGCTGGTGGAAGAGGTGGGCGAGGTGTCCGAGGCCATTTTCCACGGGAAGTTCCGCCAGCCCGGCCAGCCCATCAAAGGCACCTTAGACGAGGAGCTGTGGGACGTGATGTACTTTGTCCTGTGCCTGGCAAACCTTTACGGCATCGATATGGAAGCGGCCATCCAGGAAAAAGAGAGGCTGAACAACCTCCGCTGGCACGACAAGCATCCCTTTGAGCTGGGCCGTTGAGCCACCCCCATGGGAAGAAAACAAACTTGTTTGTCTCTGGGCATCCTTTGCGGGCGCCCAGTTGAAAAATATCTCCGGGCAGAGCCTGCGCGGCAGGCGCAGCGCATCATGCCCCTGGTGCAACCAGAAAGGAAGTAATTTGAAACCATGGCAATGAAAGAATTTCAGGCAGAATCCAAGCGTCTGCTGGACTTGATGATCAACTCCATCTACACCCACAAGGAGATCTTTCTCCGGGAGCTGATCTCCAACGCCAGCGACGCCATTGACAAGCTCTATTACCGCACCCTGGAGGACGGCGCCACCGGCCTTTCCCGAGAGGACTTCTTCATCCGCCTGGATGTGGACAAGGAGGCCCGCACTCTCTCCATCACCGACAACGGCATCGGCATGACCCAGGAGGAGCTGGACAACAACCTGGGCGTTATCGCCCGCAGCGGCTCCCTCCAGTTCAAGCAGGAGGCGGAGCAGAAGGACGAGGTGGACATCATCGGCCAGTTTGGCGTGGGGTTCTACTCCGCCTTCATGGTCAGTGACCGGGTCACCGTGGACACCAGGGCTTTTGGCGCAGACGAGGCCTGGCACTGGGAATCCGAGGGCCTGGCGGGGTATGAAATCACCCCCGGGACAAAAGCGGACCGGGGAACCACCATCACCCTGCATCTGAAGGACGACACCGAGGACGAGCGATACAGCGAGTTTTTGGACCAGTTCCGCGTTCAGCAGCTGGTAAAGAAGTATTCCGACTATATCCGTTATCCCATCCGCATGGAGGTTTCCCACACCCATGTGAAGGAAGGCACCGGCGTGGACGGCAAGGACCCGGAGTACGAAACCCACACCGAAATGGAGACCCTCAACAGCATGACTCCCATCTGGAAAAAGTCCAGAAGCGAGGTGGGCGAGGAGGAGCTCAACGCCTTCTACAAGGAGAAGTTCTACGACTGGCAGGATCCCTTGAAGGTGATCCGCACCTCCACCGAGGGCGCCGCCACCTATACGGCCCTGCTGTTCATTCCCTCCCACGCTCCCATGGACTACTACACCCGGGAGTACGAGAAGGGCTTGCAGCTCTACGCCAGCGGTGTGTTGATTATGGACAAGTGCGCTGACCTGCTGCCGGACTGCTTCAGCTTTGTGAAGGGCCTGGTGGATTCCCAGGACTTGTCTCTGAACATTTCCCGGGAAATGCTTCAGCATGACCGGCAGCTGAAGCTTATTGCCGGCCGTCTGGAAAAGAAGATTGCCTCTGAGCTGCAATCCATGCTGAACAACGACCGGGAGAAGTACGAGCAGTTTTGGAAAGCCTTCGGCCTGCAGCTGAAGTACGGCATGTATGACAGCTACGGCGCGAAAAAGGACGAATTGAAGGACTTGGTGCTGTTCACCTCCTCCGCGGAGAAAAAGCTCACCTCCTTAAAGGAGTATGTCTCCCGCATGAAGCCGGAGCAGAAATACATTTACTACGGCTGCGGCGAAACGGTAGAGCGGGTGCTGGGTCTGCCCCAGGCGGAGGCCTTGCAGGACAAGGGCTATGAAATGCTGTGTCTGACGGACAATGTGGATGAATTTGCCCTGAAGATGCTGATGAAGTACGACGACAAGGAATTCCGCAACATCTCCGCCGACGACCTGGAGTTGGAGTCCACCGAGGAAAAGGAAAAGACCAAGGAGCTGGCCGAGGAAAACAAGGATCTGCTCCAGTTTATGAAGGAAGCCCTGGGAGACAAGGTGAAGGACGTGCGGGTTTCCGGCAAGCTGAAAAGCCATCCCGTGTGCATCACCACCGACGGCATGATCTCCACCGAAATGGAGAAGGTGATCAACGCCATGCCCGCCCAGGAAAAGATCAAGGCTCAGCGGGTGCTGGAGGTCAATGGGGAGCATCCCATTTTCCAGCGGCTGCAAGGACTGTATCAGTCTGACAAGGAGCGGTTGAAGCTTTACGCGGAGGTTCTTTACGATCAGGCGCTGCTCATCGAGGGCATCTCCTTGGAGGACCCCTCTGACTTCTCTCAGAAGCTGTGCCAGCTTCTCTAAGCCTATACTGAAAAATATGACGCAAGGGAGGTTGATCCCGTGAACTATGGCGCTTATCCGCCCGGCGGCTATCCGCCGCCCCCTTCCAACGGCCCTATGCCGCCTCAGGGAGCGTACCAAAACGTTCCCCAGGGCATGCCGCCTCAGGGAGTGTATCAGAATGTCCCCCAGGGCGTACCGCCTCAGGGAGCGTACCAAAACGTTCCCCAAGGCGTACCGCCTCAGGGAGCGTACCAGAATGTCCCCCAGGGCATGCCGCCTCAGGGAGCGTACCAAAACGCCCCTCAGGGCATGCCGTCTCAGGGAGCGTACCAAAACGCCCCCCAGGGCATGCCGCCTCAGGGAGTGTACCAGAATGTTCCCCAGGGCATGCCGCCTCAGGGAGCGTACCAAAACGCCCCTCAGGGCATGCCGTCTCAGGGAGCGTACCAAAACGCCCCCCAGGGCGTACCGCCTCAAGGGGCATATCAGAGTTTCCCCCAGGGAATGTATCAGACTGTACCGCAGGGCGTTCCTCAAAACGTTGGTTCTCCCTACGGAGGAGTCTTTCCCGCCGGGTATGGAGCTCTCCCGGTTTACCCGCCGCCCTTCGCCATGGGAGGAAAGCCCCCTCGTGATCCCAGGCAGCAGGGGGCGTCCCGGGCTGTAAACCGCATGTGCCTGCTGGCGCTTGCTCAAGTGGCCCTGTCCTTTGTGTGGCAGATACCCTTGCAAATGCTTCTGGCCGCTGTGGGAGTGAATATTCTCACCAACGGTCTGGGCTATCAGTGGCTGGCGGGAGTGCTGGCGCCTTTGTCCACCGCATTACCCTTTGTGGCCTATTTGATTTTCCGCCGGGAGGACCCCTCGGACTACTTAAAATTTGAGAAGACGGGCTTTTCCGGCGGGGTGCTCTGTGTGCTGGGCGGCTTGGCCATTGTGCTGCTGGGCAATTACCCAGCAGCGTTTATCAGCGATTTCTTCAGTGCTTTTGGCTATCAGTCCGCTGCGAGCCTGATCTTTGGGGAGGAATCTCTGGCGGCGGTTCTGCTGGAAATCGGCGTCACCGCCCTGCTGGTGCCGTTTATGGAAGAGCTGGTGTTCCGCGGCATTGTGCTTTCCTCTCTGCGAAAATACGGCATTGGCTTTTCCATTGTGGCCTCCGCGCTGATCTTTGGCATGGCCCATATGGACTTTTCCACCGCGGTATTCGCCTTCATCGCGGGCTTGGTGTTTGGATTCCTCTACGCCAAAACAAATAACCTGTGGCTGGCGGTGTGGATTCATGCTCTGAACAACCTGATTGCCGTGGTGGGCAGTCACGCTGGTTTCCTCTTTGGAGACATGGCGGTGCTGGTGGACAATCTCATTGTGCTGATTCCCCTGGGGGTCGGTCTTGCGGCCTTGCTGCTGCTGGCGCTGTTCAAGCGGGGCATGTTCATCTCCTATCGCTCTCCCCGGTATGACGGTCCTTCCCAGCCTTTAATGGCGGGGGAAAGCGCCTCCGCCATTGTCCGGGCGCCGGGCTTCTGGGTGGTTTTGGGACTGATGGTCCTTTACACCCTGAGCATGTTTCTGATGCTATGATGCTGCCTCTCGCCTTTTTGCCAGAAAAGCGGTTTATGCTCCGAGCTTTGTCCCTGGCCGAAGAAGCCGCCGCCGCGGGAGAGGTTCCCGTGGGCGCCGTGGTGGTGAAGGACGGACAGGTGATCGGGGAGGGCCGCAACCGCCGGGAGGAGGGCCGCACCGCCTTGGCCCACGCCGAGGTGGAGGCCATTCACCGGGCCTGCCAGGCGCTGGGAACCTGGCGGCTCACCGGCTGTGATTTGTACGTCACCCTGGAACCATGTCCCATGTGTACAGGGGCCATTATCAACGCCCATATGGACCGTGTTGTTTATGGCGCCGATGATGAACGGGCAGGCTGCTGCGGGACGGCCGCCGACCTGTTTTCCCTGCCTTACAGTCATCGCCCAGAGGTCTACCGGGGCTTCTTTGAGGCCGAGGCGAAGGTCCTGCTGCAAGAGTTTTTTCAAAAATTGCGGGAGTAGCTTTCTCGCTGCCATAAAAAATCCCCTGGTAAGCTGCCGGGGGATTTTTCATGCCATATGGTTTTTTAGGAAAGCTTGGCTTCTTTTTCCGCCTTTCGCCGTTCTTTCCGCAGGCGGGTGCGTTCTACCGCTGCCTCCCATTCGCGTTTTTCCTCTTCTGTGGTGAGAACCAGCCGGGGGACCTCCACAGGGCGCTCGTTTTCGTCCAGAGCCACCATCACCAGATAGGCCACGTTAATCAGCCGCTTGTGGCCGTTCAGTTCCTCCACATAGGTGCGCACGCACACCTCCATCGAGGTGCGTCCTGTGTAGGTGATGTACCCGCACAGCACAATGGTCTCGTTGCCGTAGGCAGGACCTTCAAACCGCAGGTTGTCCACAGCGGCGGTGGTCACGTTCCGGTTGGAGTGCCGCCGGGCCACTACCCCGGCCACCACGTCGATCCATTCCATCAGCCGCCCGCCAAACAGCCGCTTGTAGCCGTTCAAGCTGGACTGGGACAAAATCTGCACCTGCTCGGTGTAGGAATCCCGCACATATTTTTCCATGGGCCTTCTCCTTTCTTGACAATGTCAGTTCTCTCATCTCAGACCTTTATTATACCCTATGGCCATGCAGGATTCAACGGAGTCCTCTTGCAAACAGCCGCTGGCTGCGCTATACTAAAGCCAGGGAGGGGATTGTATGGAGAACACAGCGAAAAAGCTCACCCCCAGGAGAGTGGGAAAATGGCTGTTCAAATGGGGGCTTCATGCTTTGGTGACGGCAATCCTTTTACTGGCGATCCATGTTGCCCTGAATGGCTGGCCCCTGTTTTTCACCCATCCAGAGATAGAGGACATTCAGTGTGTCGCCGTTACACAGTCCGCCACGGGAGAGACGGTGCGGGTAGATACTTCCAGCCCGGAGATGGAGTTCGAGTTTACTGCCAATCTGCTGGGCTGCCTTTCCTATAAGCCCTTTTCCCGGGGGGAGGGGGAGCCCGTCTACACGCTGGAATATTCCCTAAAGGACGGAAGCCGGTTTACCATAGGGATCAATGAGACCTCGGTGTTTTATCAGGGCAAGTCCCACGCGCTGAAAATGGAGGACTTCCCTTTCATCGCCGTGGAAAACGTGCTGTTCCAATAAAAGAGACTCTACAAACTAAAGAGAAAGAGAGGGCTGGTTTCCCAGTCCTCTCTTTGTTTTGCGCGGTGTGTGCCCACGCAAGATCACAGATTTCAAACTGCACCTTGTCCCAAACGCGGGCCGCAAGCTTGACTTCCTAGGAAATGGTCTGGGGCACGGCCCCAGTGCGCGGCGATGGTGCAGCGGCACGCTGTTAGCAGGTGGCCCCGCCCTTTACGTCCAGCTTCAAATTTACCTCTTTCCGCTGGAGCAGGCCGTCAGACAGCAGCTGGGCCTGGACATTTTCAAAGCCAATGCGGTCTACCGTGTCAGCAAAGCGCTCGCCGGTCAGGCCCTGCTCCCGGAACAGCAGAATGGCCTTTTCAATCACGTTCAGGACCTCGTCCTTGTCGGTAAACACCTTTTCCAAATATTGGCCCTTTTTCACCTTCTTGCCCCAGCGTCCGCCAATGTAGACCCGGTAGCCGCTGGTAAAGCCCTCCACGGCCTTAAAGGGACATTTTCCCACGCAGCGGCCGCAGTGGTTGCAGGCGTTGTCATCGATAACCACCTTGCCGTTTTGTACCACCGGCACCTTGATGGGACAGGCGTTGACCACCTGGCACACCTTGCAGCCCCGGCACTTGTCCAGGTCGATGAGAGGCACCTTTTGTCCGATAATGCCCAGGTCGTTCAGGTCGGGCTTGACGCAGTTGTTGGGACAGCCTCCCACGGCGATCTTGAATTTGTGGGGCAGCTTCACGTTGTTGTAGCCGTGATAGAACCGCTCGTGAATTTCCTCGCTGAGAGCGAAGGTGTCGATCAGCCCATACTGGCAGGTGGTCCCCTTGCAGCTTACCACGGGACGTACCTTGGAGCCGGTGCCGCCGGTTTCCAGGCCATGCTCCGCCAAAAATGCCCGAAGAGGCTCGATGTTGTCGAAGGGAATGTGCTGAATCTCCATTGTCAGCCGGGTGGTCATAGCCACCTGACCGTTGCCAAAGCGCTCCGCCGCTTCGGTGATGGCCCGCATTTCCTCCGCGGTGATCTTGCCGTTGCGGGTGATAACCCGGCCGTTGAAGCAGTCGGGAGTGTTTTTGTCCCACAGGAATCCCAGGCCCTTCACCCGTGTGACCTCCTCCGGAGGAACGGCGGCGCCGGGGGCCTTGATGCGCACCTCGTTAAAGGTGGTGGCGCCCTCCAGCACCAGGGTGTTGGTGTAGCCATAGAATTTCAGCCGGTTTTGCAGGAAGTAGGCCCGCTTGCCCCGTCCGCACACCAGCAGCAGCTTCTCGTCCTTGCCAATGCCCTCCAGGGGACCGTCCACTTTGGACAGGTCCACAAACCTGGCGCCCCGAATGGTAGGCTGGGGGTTCACGTCAATCACCGTGCAGCCCTCTGCCTCTCCCGCGGCGTACTGGGCAGGGGTCATGGAGTCCATCGCGCCGGAAAGCTTGTTTTCCAGCACATACACCGCCTGTACAAAGGGGTGGATGGCCGTGGAGAAGGGAGGAGCGTAAGCCAGATCCAGGTTTTCAAAGTCCTCCAGCTTCAGGCCCATGGAGATTCCCACCACGGCGATGTCCACCATCTTGTCCACCGCCCCAGGCCCCAGCACCTGAACGCCCAGCAGCTGGTGGGTGTTCCTGTCCGCCAAAAGCTTGGTGATGAAGAAAGCGGCTCCGGGATAGTAGTGGGCCTTGTCGTCGGTGACAGCCACCACGGTCTCCACGTCATAGCCGGCTTCCCTGGCAGCGGCCTCAGTCAGTCCGGTGCGTCCGGCGTTCAGGCCGGGAAGCTTCACCACGCCGGTACCCAGCACACCGGGATAGGTCTTGTCCTCTCCATTCAGGCCCTGGGCCAGCGTGCGGCCCTCCAGGTTGGCGGAGGACCCCATGGGGGACCACTGGGCCTTGCCCGTGAGACGGTTTGTCACCAGGGCGCAGTCCCCGACGGCGTAGATGTCCGCCACGCTGGTGGCCAAATGCTGATCCACCACAATGGCGCCCTTCACCATTTCCACGCCTGTGCCGTCAAGGAAGTCTGTGTTGGGCCGGATTCCCGCGGACAGCACTACCGCGCCGCAGGGCAGCAGCCCAGAATCCGTCTGTACGCCTTCCACCTTGCCCTGGCCCACAATGGCGGCAGCCTTGGCCCCGGTGAGCACTCGAATGCCCTTTTGCTGCAGGTGGCGCTTGACGTAGCCTGCCATCTCCGGGTCCAGAACGTTTGCCAGAATCTGAGGGGCCAGCTCCACCACGGTGACCGAAATGCCCCGGTCAAACAGGTTTTCAGCCAACTCCAGGCCGATAAAGCCGCCGCCGATAACCACGGCCTTTTTCACCCCGTTGGCGTCCAAATAGTCCCGCATGGCGATGGCGTCCTGAGGAGCGCGCATGGGGAACACGCCGTTCAAATCCACCCCGGGAATGGGCGGTTTTACCGCGGAGGCGCCGGTGGCCACAATCAGCTTATCATAGCCGTAGGACTCCTCTTCACCGGTTTGCAGGTTTTTGGCAACCACCCTTTTGGCCGCGGGGTCCACCTGCACGGCCTCCCGCTGGGTGCGCACCTCCACGCCGGTCAGGCCCTGGTATTTTTGGGGGGTGTTCACAATCAGCTCCCCCTTGTCCGCGATGGAGCCGCCCACATAGTAGGGCAGTCCGCAGCCCGCGTAGGAAATGTCCACGCTTTTGGTGATTACCATCACCTGGTCGGCCCGGTTTTCCCGTTTCCATTTGGCGGCGGCCTTGGTACCCGCGGCCACGCCGCCGATGACTAAAATTTTCATCTCAATCTTCCTTTCCCTGCCTGTGGCAGCAATGGAGTTCTCCAGCACATTCCGGCCGGAGGCTGGTACAGATCATCACATCCCCGCCCTTGATAGAGAGGCCTCTGCCTTCCACCAGGGCTTGGGCCACCTTGCGGCGGCCCGCCTCGTAAATCCGTGTGACGGTGGTGCGGGATATGTTCATTCGCCCGGCGCATTGCTCTTGGGTAAAGCCCTTGTAATCCAGCAGACGGATGACCTCAAGCTCATCCACCTGCAAGACAACCGGCCCCCGAAGGTCTGCCTCTCCCCCGGGGAGAAACTCCGTAATCCGGGGCATGGAGCAAATACACCGGCATTTACTGGGCCTGGCCAAACAATCCCCTCCCTTCAACCAGTCCTTACCAGCTGTATCTTACCGCAGTTTCGCACATAAGTCAATAACGTAAGAAAATCATCACGGTTCCTGCGGCCCCTGGGAAGGCGTGGGAGACCGGCGAGTGCCGCTGTGGCTGGTGCTGGTTTTATTTTTCGCCAGCTGTGTGGTATTTATCGCCTAGCAAGCCGCCGCAAGAGAGAATCCGTTGTTTTACCTGCTGGCCGCCGCTTTCGCCGCAGGATTTGCTCTGCTGGTTGGGCTGGGTTGGGTTGGAGAAGGTCCCGAAAATAGCCGCTGAAGTGCTGCGCCAAAAGCCGCTGGAAGCCCCAGCGGCTTTTTCTGTGCGGCGGTGTCTCCCTTTTGCGGCGCGGAGAGCGGCGCACACTTTTGACCAGGAGGCATAGAGTGTTAGTAAGGGATTTTTCCGTTTCAGGCAGGGAGGGGAAACTATGGAGGAAGAAACAAGCCTGGATAGACTGCCTCCCGATAGGCGGGCCGTGGTTCAGGAGGTCTTTGCTCAGGGCGCCCAACGCCGCCGGCTGCAGGAGCTGGGATTTGTCCCAGGCGCCCAGGTGGAATGTGTGGGGACCAGCCCGCTGGGAGACCCCAGGGCCTATCAGCTGCGGGGGACGGTAATTGCCCTACGACGGCGGGACGCCCGTCCGGTGCGGGTGGCGTTCCTTTCCAATACAGGAATCTAGGAGTGTGATACCAGTGGGATCAGCAAGGCGCTTTTCAGGGTCCATCATCGCCCTGGCAGGAAACCCAAACGTGGGGAAAAGCACCGTTTTTAACGCGCTGACCGGCCTGCGGCAGCACACCGGCAACTGGGCGGGAAAGACCGTGACAAACGCCCAGGGCCGCTGGGAATTTCAAGGGGAAAGCTACCGGCTGGTGGACCTGCCCGGCTGCGTGTCCCTTCTTTCCTCCACGGGGGAGGAAACAGCCGCCAGGGATTTTCTCTGTTCCGGCCAGGCGGACGCGGTGCTGGTGGTCTGTGACGCCACCTGCCTGGAGCGTGGGCTGTCCCTGGCGCTGCAAGTGCTGGAGATCACTTCCCGGGCGGTGGTGTGCGTCAATCTGTTGGATGAAGCTCGGCGCAAGGGCATTCACGTCCGCCTGGAGGAGCTTTCCCGGTTGCTGGGGGTGCCGGTGGTGGGATGCGCTGCCCGCAGCGGCAAGGGGCTGCCAGCTCTGCGCGAGGCCCTGGCCAAAGCCGCTGGAGGGGAGGAAACCAAGCTCCCACCTCCCGTAAAGTATCCCGCCCCGGTAGAAAACGCCGCGGCCCGGATCAGTCCCCTGCTGCGCCAAGCCGGGAAGGCCAATCCCCGATGGCACGCCCTGCGGCTGCTGGAGGGGGTGGAGGAGGCCGCCTCCTCTCAGGAAGCAGCCTTGCTTCAGGAGACCTGGAGGGAGCGTCCTCCCCAGTGGTTTTCCGACGCCATTGCCGGCGCTTTGGCCCGGCGGGCCGGAGAACTGGCCCGCCGGGCGGTTTCCGGCTTGGACCGCGGTTACAGCGTTCAGGATAAAAGGCTGGACCGAATCCTCACCGGCCGTTGGACGGCGTTTCCCGTGATGGGCCTGCTGCTGGTGGGGCTGCTGTGGCTGACCATGGTGGGCGCCAATGGGCCTTCCCAGCTGCTGAGCCAGGGCTTTGCCTCCCTGGGGAATTGGCTGCGGGAGCTGCTTTCCGGCGCTCCAGCCTGGCTGTCCGGGGTGCTGGTGGATGGGGCCTACACCACCTTGTCCTGGGTGGTGGCGGTGATGCTGCCTCCCATGGCCATCTTCTTTCCTCTGTTTACGCTGTTGGAGGACCTGGGCTATCTGCCCCGGGTGGCGTATAATCTGGACCGGTGCTTCCAACGCTGCGGCGCCTGCGGCAAGCAGGCCCTGACCATTTCCATGGGCTTGGGGTGCAACGCCGCCGGGGTAGTGGGCTGCCGGATTCTCCACTCCCCCAGGGAGCGGCTGATTGCCCTGCTGACAAACGCCTTTACCCCCTGCAACGGCAGACTGCCCTTGCTGGTCACGCTGGGAGCGCTGTTTTTCACCCTGGGAGGCGTGGCTGGCGGCCTTGTGAATGCGTTGCTGGTGGGGGTGCTGCTGGCCTTCTCCTTTGCCATGACCCTGGGAGCCTCGGCCTTCCTTTCCAAGACAGTTTTGCGGGGAATGCCCTCCTCCTTTGCCCTGGAGCTGCCGCCCTACCGCCGGCCCCAGGTGGGCCAGGTGCTGGCCCGCTCCGTGCTGGACCGCACCCTGTTTGTGCTGGGACGGGCCGCCGCGGTGGCGGCTCCGGCGGGGGTGCTGATCTGGTGCCTGGGAAATATCACTGTAAACGGGGAGAGCCTGCTTTCCCACTGTGCCGCCTTTCTCGATCCCGCCGCCCGGCTGTTCGGGCTGGATGGGGTAATTCTGCTGGCCTTTCTGCTGGCCCTTCCCGCCAACGAGCTGGTGCTGCCCCTGCTGCTGATGGGCTATCTTTCCCAGGGAGCGCTGGCGCAGGCGGGAGATCTGTCCCAGCTGCACGGCCTGCTGCTGCAAAACGGCTGGACCTGGGTGACGGCCCTGTGCGTTATGGTGTTTTCCCTGTTCCACTGGCCCTGCTCCACCACCTGCTGGACCATCTGGCGAGAGACAAAAAGCCTGAAGTGGACGGCGGCGTCCCTGCTTTTGCCCACTGCCGCGGGGCTGGGGCTGTGCTTTCTGATCGCGTCGGCTGCCCACCTGACAGGGATGAGATAGCCTCCTGACCGGAAACAAATTGACAAAACCCTTTCTATGGGGTATGATAAGGCCCGTTGGGACTCCGGGTGTCCGCGGGCCTTTTCCCGCGGCCGAACATAGGAACGGGGTGAGATTCCCCGGCGAACCCGTCGCCGTGATGGGTGAGGAGCTCTCTATTTTGTCACTGATTCTGCGGAATTGGGAAGGCGGAGCGCGCCGCTTGAACCCTCAGCCGAAAGACTTGCCCGGATAGGCCGTACCAGAGCCACGGGTTCTTGGCGTATGGTACAGGATGGGCCGGCTTGCCGGCCTTGTTTTCCTGCCCGCTTTTCAGGCGCCGGCGCCAGGGCGCTGGAAGAGCGGGCGCCGTCCCTCAAATCTAAACACTTTTAGAAATGAGGTAACAACATGAAACACACAAAGAATCTGCTGGGGCGCTGGGGCGCCCTATTGCTGAGCCTGCTGCTGGTAGTGTTCGTTTTAGCTGGCTGCGGAGACGCCGCCTCCTCCCAGGAGGAAAGCTCCACCGTTTCCTCCCAGATGGAGGAGAGCTCTTCGGAAGCCTCTCAGACGTCCTCCGAGCAGTCTGAGACCTCCGCCTTAAAGCCTGAGCCCCGCACCGCGGATGAGGAAAGCACCTCTTCCGAAACCGGCAGCCAGGACGCTGAAGCGGCGGAAATCACCGTGAAGGTGATTCACGGGGACGGCAGCGAGAAGGAATTCCCCATTTCCACCACCGCGGAAAATCTGGGCGACGCCCTTGTGGAAGAGGGCCTGGTAGAAGGGGAAGAGAGCAGCTACGGCCTGTTCATCACCACGGTGGACGGGGAGACCGCCGACGACTCCAACCAGGAGTGGTGGTGCTTGACCAAGGGCGGCGAGATGTGGAACTATGGCGCGGATTCCACGGAGATCAGCGACGGCGATACCTTTGAGCTGACCTTGACCGTGGGCTACTGATGAAAAGCCGTCTCACCGATCTGTGCCTGATGGCCATGATGGGTACAGTGCTGGTGGTTTCCAAGGAAACGCTGGCGGCTCTGCCCAATGTGGAGCTGGTCAGCCTGCTCACGATCCTGTTTACGCTGGTGTTCCGGCGGCGGGTGCTGGGGGCCTTGGCGGTGTTTCTTCTGCTGGAAGGGCTGCTCTATGGGGGATTTGGCCTTTGGACGGCGATGTACCTGTATGTCTGGCCTTTGCTGGCTGGGCTTACCTGGCTGTTCCGCTGGATGAAGCGTTCCTGGCAGTGGGCCGTTTTGTCCGGGCTGTACGGCTTGGCCTTTGGAACCCTGTGCTCTTTGGTGTATCTCCCTGTGGGCGGGTTTCAGATGATGATCGCCTGGATTATCAGCGGTCTCAGCTTTGATATAGGACATGCCGCGGGGAATTTTTTACTGGCGCTGCTTCTCTACCATCCCTTGCGGAAGGCCCTGGACCAGTTGGACAAGCATCTGCCCAAAGCGGCCTAGCCGCGTTTTTGATAACAAAGCAAAAGGGACGCTCTGTGAAAGCTCACAGGCGTCCTTTTCCATTGTGTGGGGGGCTTTACGGGTTCAGCAGCCAGACGCCGGCGTTGAGATACCCGGCAAAGGCCACCCATGCTAGATAGGGAACCAGCAGCCACCCGGCCGCAGGGGTTTCCTTGAAAAACTGGAGGGTGGTCAGCAGGATCAGCAGCCACAGGGCTAGCAGCCAGAAAAAGGCCAAGGCGTAGTTTTGCAGGTTGAAAAAGATCAGCGTCCAGAAAAAGTTGAAAACCAGCTGGGCGCCGTACAGAATCAGCGCCCCGTTTCGCCCGGTGCTGTCCCGTATCCAGACAAGATAGGCCGCCATCCCCATCAGAACAAAGAGAACAAACCATACCGCCGGAAACAGCCAGCCCGGCGGGGACAGGGGAGGCTGTCTCAAACCGCCGTACTGCTCCATGGCGTTTTGGGTCAGCAGAGCGGACAGCCCGCCCATCCCCAGGCTGATTACCAGGCTTGCCAGCAAGGGCTTCAGCTTAATCATTGCACCCATCCTTTCCCTGCGCCTCTGCCCGCAGTATATGCGGCAGCGGCCTTTTCTATGCGCCCAGCCTCAGAGATAGGGACGCATATCCTGAGCGAGATGGGATTCTAGGCCGATCAGCCGCTTGGCAATGTCCTTGGCCTGCTCCTCCGCCGCCTCATATTGGTTCAGATAGCGGTTTAAGGACTTTACCCCCATGTTGCAGCCCTCGGTAATCAAGTCCGCCACAGTTTCGTCGCTTTCCTCCAGGGCCAGCTTGACGTTGGCCTTCATCCAGGACATGCCCTTGGCCATGGGGCTGGGCTCCTTGCCGGCGTCACCGTACTGGGCAAGCAGAGCGTGGGTTTCGTCACCCAGCTTTCCGTGGGCCGACCGGCACTTTTCCAGAGAGCTTCGCAGGCTGCTGGATTTGACCTTGGGCAGTACCTCATCAATAGAGCTGACTCCCATTTTGATGCCCGCGTTGCACTCCCGCAGCAGCTTAACGGTATCTTCCTCGATCATACAGATCCCTCTTTTCCACATGGTTTGCGATTAGTGTGTCCAAGCCAGGCCGGATCATTCCGCAAAAAAGCCCATCGGTGTTGACCGAAGGGCTTTTTCATGAGTTATTTTCCCAGCCTTGTCAGCTTTTCAAAGAGATCGGCGAACAGCTCATCCCGGTGAATGTGATACACATACCGCATGGGATGGCGGGACTTGTCGAAGCTGTAATGGTGGTCATATTGGAAGATGGGACTTGGCTCCAGCCGGTCCTCCATAAAGCGCCGGCCCAAAAGCCAGCCCACCGCGGTCACGTCCCAGATCACTCTGGTCCAGCAGGGGCCTGCCTGTTCCGCTTTTTGAGATTCCTCCACCAGTGTCACCAGGTAATCGCACAGAGGGCTTTTCCCCAGCAAATACTGCCGGAGCTCTGGGCCGCTGACCCGGAAGGCGGATACAACGCCCTGGCAGGGCAGCTGAACCACCGCCGCCTGACTGTCAAATATCACCCGGTCCGCCGCCACGTCCTGAAAGGCGTTAAACTCCCGGTTGTCCGGCCAGTCCCAGGCGTGGCCGCCCAGCCAGACGATCACCACCCGCTGGGCGATGGCCGGCTCCAGCAGCAGGGCAGAGGCCACGTTGGTCGGTGCGCCGATGGCCGCCACATACAGGGGATTTTCCGGCGAATAGGCCATGGCCCGTTTTGCCAGGTCCTCCGCCGCGGGGGAGCGCACCGGGGTGGATTCGTCCGGCAGGTAGCTGTCGGACCCGCGAAAGACAGAACCTTCCAGCTGGGGAAAGCCCGCCAGCCGCAGCAGCCGTAGAATTTCCTGATAGCTTTTCTCCATGCCGTCCTTGGGACCGGAGGACCGCTCGTTGAAAAAGGGGGCGGCGTACAGGGCCTTTATCCGCAGCCGGTCCTGAGAGGCCAGCAGGTAGGAAATAGCAAACTGATCGTCCACCTCGTTATAGGCGTCGGTGTCCAGAACCACGTCCACAGGCCCTTCGGGGCGTTCCAGCCGCCGGAGCAGCCCTGTCAATGCTTCTAGCTCCAAAAAAAACAGCTCCTCTCAGTCAAATTGGAACAGAGGCTTGGCGGCATCCTCCTGGGAGGCAAAGGGGCCGGGAAGCACAGCCGCCCCGCGGTGGCCGCCAAAATAATCCCGGTCAAAGGTGATGGGAGTGCCGTCCGGGTTCTCAAAGGGTTCCTCCGGCTCAAAGGCCTTGCCCAGCACATCGGTGCTCACCATCCGGCAGGAGAAATCCTTCAGCAGATCGTAGACGTTGGTCCGCAGCATGGGCTGGCCGTCCTGCTCCTCCAGCTCCACCGTGACAGCGCTTTCCGTGTCGGTCAGGCCGTTTTTCTCGTTTTTCCAGGCCCTTGCCCCGCCCAGATAGGCGTTGCCCTCTGTCCAGATGGGCAGGTGAGAGTCGTGGGCAGGGGCCAGCTTGCCCATGTTGGGGGTGTCGGTGTCCATGTCAAACTGGGCAATCCATTCCTCATAGGTGGGGTATTCGTCCCAAACGTGGGTGCCAACCTGGCGGTTTTCCTCGTCCTGGCCGTCGTCGTTGTCGTGCAGGGTGATAAAGGGCGCAGAGGGCCACTTCTGCACAAAGATGTTGTTGTAGAACCGGTTGTCGCCGTGAAGGATGGTCATAAAGCCCATCACCTCCGTGCGGTGGGGGATGTGATAGGGAGTGTACCGGAGGCCTGTGCCGCCGCCCACGCAGGTCAGGGCGCCGCAGATCAGGTTGTGGACCATGGCCACGCCCTGGGTGGCAAACCGCAGAGACACGTCGGAGAGCAGCACGTTGTTGTCGATCAGCGTGGGACCGTGGCCCACCTCCACGAAGATGTCCTGGCTCATCATGCCGCCCTTCAGCTGCTTGGCGAAGGAGGGGCGCTGGTTGTCGTGGAGCAGGTTCTGGGTAATGCGGGTGCCCTGAGCCTCCCAGTCGCACCAGATGCCCATGGTGCAGTGGTGGATGTGGTTGCGCCGGTAGGTCACGTCGATGGCAGCGTGCATTTTGATGCCGGCGATTTCCGCGCCGCCCAGCTCCATCATGTTGTTGATGTGGTGGATGTGGTTGTCCTCGATGACAGAGAACACCCCGCCCATCCGTCCAATGATGCCGCCCTGCTCGCAGTGGTGGATGTTGCACCGGCGGACGATGTGGCTGCCCACCTTCTCCTTCAGCCAGCCGTGGTACTGGCCCCGGCACACGGCGTCCCGTTCCATCTGGGTGGGGGACTTCACATGCTTTACGGTGAAATAGTGGTCGTTGTCCGGGTCGTAATACTTGCCCAGGGAAATACCCGCGCACTTGGAGTTGGAGATGTCGCAGTCCTCAATGATCCATCCCTTGGACCAGTGGGGGCCGATCATGCCGTCCTGATAGGCGGCGGGGGGCGCCCAGGTGGTGGCGGCTTTGCTGATGGTGAATCCGCTGACGGTGATGTAGCTCACGCCGGTTTTAGAGGGCATAAAGCACTCCCGCCGCACGTTGATCTCCACCGTTTCCCGGTTGGGGTCCTTGCCCTGGAAGTTGGCGTAAAGCACCGTCTCGTCCCCGTCCTGCTGGGCATACCATTTGTAAACAGAGGCCTCCGGCTCCCAGGAGCATTCATAGACCTCGCCCTTGACACAGGCCTCCAGACTCTCAGCCTCATACAGAGCCTTGCCGTTCAAGTACACGCAGCCGGTGTGCTTGCTGCGTCCGGCAAAATACCAGTCGCCGTACACATAGGTGGTGTAGGGGTTATAGCTTCCAAACAGGGAATTTGGCACCCGGGCCACCCACACATTGCCCTCATAGGGCTGCCAGGACTGGATCTCCTCCGCGCCGGTAATCACCGCTCCCAAAGGCTCAACGCTCTTGTAGACAATGGGTTTTTCCTTGGTGCCGGCGTTCTGGGGGTCCACATACTCCCGATAAATGCCGGGGGCCACCAGAACAGTGTCGCCGGCCGCGGCAATTTTCGCTGCGTCGTTGATGTGCTTAAAGGGCCGTTCCTTGGTGCCGTTCCCATCTCGGAAGGACTTGCCGTCCACATAGTAAATCATGCTGTTACTCCTCCGTTTTTCACAATTCTCACTCAAAAAAGAGCGGATTTCCATCATAATATATAGCAGAGGACTGGTCACTGTCAAGGCAGGAACAAAAAATTTTACCGCGGGAAAGCAGAGCCTGCCGTTCTCCTTTCCAATTCCCCGCTCTTGACTTTCTCAAAGGCCTGTGGTATGATAAGCCCAGCTAGTTAGTGTAAACTAACTAACAAGTGAAAAACCAGTGCCTAGTGATGCTGAGAAAGAAAGGAGCATGCTTACCATGAATAGCCGGCAGATAGAAAGGGTGTTTGGAAGAGAAATTTTAGATTCCCGGGGCAACCCCACTGTGGAGGCAGAAGTGACCCTGCTGGATGGAACCGTGGGGCGGGGGACCGCTCCCAGCGGGGCCTCCACCGGTGAGTTCGAGGCTCTGGAGCTGCGGGATGGAGACAAGTCCCGCTATCTGGGCAAGGGTGTGCGGAAGGCGGTGGAGAACATCAACACCGTCATCAACCAAGCGGTCCATGGGATGGACGCCTCGGACGTTTATGCTGTGGACGCGGCCATGATTGCCGCCGACGGCACCAAGGACAAATCCAGCCTGGGAGCCAATGCGGTTTTGGCGGTGTCCATCGCCTGCGCCAGAGCCGCCGCCCTTTCCCTGGGTGTTCCCCTGTACCGGTTTTTGGGCGGGGTCAACGGCAACCGCTTGCCCGTTCCTATGATGAATATTCTGAACGGCGGCGCCCACGCCGCCAACACGGTGGACGTCCAGGAGTTTATGATTATGCCCGCCGGAGCGCCCAGCTTTCAGGAGGGCCTGCGCTGGTGCGCCGAGGTGTTCCACGCCCTGGCGGCCCTGCTGAAATCTCGAGGTCTGGCCACCTCCGTGGGGGACGAGGGCGGTTTCGCTCCCAACCTTGCCAGTGACGAGGAGGCCATCCAATCTATTTTGGAGGCGGTCAAGCAGGCGGGCTACCAGCCTGGACGTGATTTTGTCATTGCCATGGACGCCGCCTCCAGCGAGTGGAAGGGGGAGAAAAAGGGCGAGTACATTCTGCCCAAGGCGGGAACGAAATTCACCTCCGAGGAGCTGATCCAGCACTGGAAGTCCCTGGTGGACAAATACCCCATTGTCTCCATCGAGGACGCCTTGGACGAGGAGGACTGGGAGGGCTGGCAAAAGCTCACCGCCGCCCTGGGAGACCGAGTCCAGCTGGTGGGCGACGACCTGTTCGTCACCAACACCCAGCGGCTGCAAAAGGGCATCCAGCTGGGCTGCGGCAATTCCATCCTGATTAAGCTCAACCAGATCGGCTCTGTGTCCGAGACCCTGGAGGCCATCAAGCTGGCCCACAGCGCGGGCTACACAGCCATTGCCTCCCACCGCTCCGGCGAGACAGAGGACACCACCATCGCGGACCTGGCGGTGGCCCTAAACACCTGCCAGATCAAAACCGGCGCTCCCAGCCGCTCCGAGCGAGTGGCCAAATACAACCAGCTGCTCCGCATCGAGGAAGAGCTGGGCAGCAGCGGGGTTTATCCAGGCTTTGACGCCTTCCGCGTGAAGCGCTCTTGAAAAAGGGGGGAGAGTTATGGGCTGTCAACTGGTTATGGTCCGGCACGGGGAAAGCCAGTGGAACAAGGGAAACCTGTTTACGGGCTGGACCGACGTGGACCTTTCTGAAAGCGGCCGGCAGGAGGCCGCTTGCTTCGTGAGGAAGGCTTTTCCGCGGCCCACGGCAATTCCTTGCGGGCGCTGGTAAAATACCTGGAAAATCTTTCCGGCAAGAAGATTGTGGAGGCCAATATTCCCACAGGGATTCCCCTGGTCTACGAGCTGGATGATCGCCTTCGCCCGGTGGACCGCCGTTATTTTGGGGACCCAGAGGCAGTCCGGCAAAGGATGCAGGCGGTGAAAAACCAGGGAACAAAAGGATGACGCAGAGGGGAGACAAGCGGTGGCTTCCGCGGCTGTCCCGGTGCGAGTGGCGGCGCTTTCCAAGCTGGAAGGCGCCGTTTTTTAGGTAGCTGCCCTTTTTCCGCTGTGTGTTGGCTCCTGACGAATGGGCGCGGGGTGAGAAACAGGCTTTTTCCAAAGACTCCCAGGCGGAATCCCTGAAAAAGAGATTGCTGCTATCTATGGAACGCTATAAATACAAAGCATTTGCTATTTAATGGAAAAGGGGCTATACTAAAACAAGAAAACAAAGGGGGAGCCATCTCTTACAGAAACGGAGGATTTGCCATGAGCGAAAACCACATTTTGCCCGGCGCCGGCGGAGATCACTATGTGCCTTACGAGGAGCGCACCGGGAATGAATCTATCGTCTACTTCACCCGGGACCTGTCCGCCGCGGGCCTGGAGAAAATTTACCGGCGGGTAAACGGGAACATCACCGGCAAGGTGGGCGTGAAGCTCCACACCGGCGAGAAACACGGCCCCAACATCATCCCCCGGGATTGGGTGGAAAACCTGATCCAGAAAGACCTGCCGGGGGCCTCCATCATCGAGACCAACACCTATTACAAGGGGGACCGCTACACCACGGAATCCCACCGGGAGACCCTGAAGGTCAACGGCTGGACCTTCTGCCCTGTGGACATCCTGGACGCGGAGGGCACTGTCATGCTCCCCGTAAACGGCGGCAAGTGGTTTACGGAAATGTCCATGGGCAAGAACCTGCTGCACTACGACTCCATGGTGGCCCTCACCCACTTTAAGGGCCATTCGAAAGGCGGCTTCGGCGGCTCCAACAAGAACATCGGCATTGGCTGCGCCGACGGCCAGGTGGGCAAGAAAATGATCCACACCACCCCCGGCTCCAGCGACATGTGGGACATCAGCTTCGAGGAGTTTATGGAGCGGATGACCGAGTCCTGCAAGGCGGCCATCGACCACTTCGGCAGGCATGTCACCTATGTGAATGTGCTGCGGAATATGTCTGTCTCCTGCGACTGCGAGGGAACTGCCGCCGAGCCGGTGGTCACCCCCAACATTGGTATCTGCGCCTCCACGGACATTCTGGCGGTGGACCAGGCCAGCGTGGACCTGGTGTACGCCCTGAACGAGAGCGACCACCACGCCCTGGTAGAGCGGATGGAGTCCCGCCACGGCCTGCGGCAGCTCACCTACATGAAGGAGCTGGGCATGGGCAACGACCGCTACCTGCTGGTGGATATTGACAACGGGGACGTCCTGCTTTCCGTTCAGGACGCTGTGCGGGGCGTGAAGCCCTTCCAGGGATAAGACAAGGCGCAATAAGGAAAGGGCTTTGCCTCATTACATGGCAAAAGCCCTTTTCCCAGTTTCTCAGCAAAGAAAAGGAGGGTGCGTTTTTTGTACAATCCGCAGTTGGACACGTTTCTCTGCGTGGCGGAGTCGGGCAGCTTCAACAAGGCGGCGGAGCGGCTGTTTATATCGCCCCCGGCGGTGATTAAGCAGATCAATCTGCTGGAGGAAAACCTGGAGCTGCAGCTGTTTGTCCGCACACACCGCGGCCTGCAGCTGACCAAGGCCGGCCAGTCCCTTTATCAAGACACAAAATACATCATCCAATATTGCAAGGATTCTGTCACCCGCGCCCGCAACGCCATGCAGGAGACGGAAAATGTAATCCGCATTGGCACCTCTCCCATGACGCCCGCCCAGGTGCTGGTGGAGATGTGGCCTCAGCTGCAAAAGTATTGCCCCACCACAAAATTCCAGCTGATCCCCTTTGACAATACCCTGGAAAACGCCCGGGAGATTCTCGGCAATTTGGGGCAGCATATCGACGTGGTGGCAGGGGTATTCGATGAGACCATGCTGAACCTGCGAAGGTGCGATGGACTGGAGATTTCCAAGGAGCCAATCTGCGTGGCGGTGTCCATCCATCACCGGCTGGCCCAAAAGGACCGGCTGACGGTCCAGGACCTGTATGGGGAAAGGCTGATGCTGATGCACCGGGACTGGAGCCACTATGTGGACCAGCTTCGGGACGACCTGTGGAAAAATCATCCCCAGATCCAGATTGTGGACTTTGATTTTTACGATGTGTCCGTATTCAACCGGTGCGAAAACAACAGCTATGCGCTGATGGCCGTGGAGAAGTGGCAGTATGTCCACCCGCTGCTGAAAATTCTTCCCGTGGATTGGAACTACACCATTCCCTATGGACTGCTTCATTCTCCCAATCCCTCTCCCATGGTGCGACAGTTTTTGTCGGCGGTACAAAAAGCTGTGTCGTAGGACGAACCTCTCTTGGAAACGAAAAAGGCTCCTCTCTTGGCGAGAGGGGCCTTTTTGCCAGGGGAAAGCTGGGCGCATCAGGTCAGGGTCCAGGACTGGCTGGCGTTTTGCAGCCTGACCATGTGGGCGTACAGCCCGTCCCGCTTCGCAAGGGCGTCGGGGGTGCCTTCCTCCGCCACAGCGCCGTCCTTCAGCACCACAATTTTGTCCGCGCCTGCCACTGTCCGCATGCGGTGGGCAATGACCAGCACGGTCTTGTCTTGAATCAGGCGGGAAAGGGCCGTTTGAATCAGAGTTTCATTTTCCACGTCCAGAGAAGCGGTGGCCTCGTCCAGCAGGATGATGGGGGCGTTTTTCAAAAATGCCCTGGCGATGGAGATCCGCTGCCGCTCTCCGCCGGAAAGCTCGCAGCCGTTTTCGCCAATGCTGCTGTTCCACTTGTCCGGCAGCTTTTCGGCAAATTCGTCCACGTTCGCCAGCCTTGCCGCGGCCAGCACCTCCTGGTCCGTGGCGTTCTTGTTGCCGATGCGGATATTCTCCAGGATGGTGTTGTCAAACAGCGTCACGTCCTGGAATACAATGGAGTACAGGGAGAGCAGGCTTTCCGGGTCCACCTGGGAGATGTCCATGCCGCCCACAGTAATTTTCCCCTTGTCAATGTCCCAAAACCTGGCGGCCAGACGGGAAACCGTGGTTTTCCCGCCGCCGGACGGTCCCACCAGCGCGGTGACCTCTCCCTGCTTGGCGGTGAAGGACACGTCCTGCAGAACGGTTTCCCCTGTGTTGTAGGAAAAGCCCACATGGTCAAAGCGAATGTCATATCCCCTGTTGGTAAGCCGGTCTTGCCCCTGCTGAATGGGATGGTCCAGAATTTCATTCATCCGGGCAATGTTGGTGCGGGTGGAGATCACCGCCGCCAGATTTTGCAGAGCCCCCTGGAGCGGGTCGTACAGCCGGGATACCACCAGCAGAAACAGGAAAAAGGTCAGAATATCCAGGTCCCCCTGGAGAAGCAGCACAGATCCTGCCAGGGCGGTGGTGGCAATGCCCAGCTTTAAAATCAGAGAGGCGCTGACTACAAAAGCCGCCAAGCCAAACTCATTGATGATGGAACGGCGCTCAACCGCCCGAATCTTGGTTTCCAGGCCCCGCAGATAGGCTTCCTCCGCGTTGTTGGCCTTCAAGTCCTGAACAGCTTCCACGCACTCCTGAATGCCGTCGGCGCAGGCCATTTTTGCGTCCATGGCCTTTTGATTCAGCCGCTCCTGCACCCTGGCGGAGCCTCCCACAATGGCAAAGGACACAGGCAGCACCCACAAAGCGGCCAAGGCCATGCGCCAGTCAAAGAACAGCAGGCTGACGGAAATCAGCACGGTGGAGATGATAGACCCAGCTAACTCTGGAATAAAGTGAGAGAAACTCTGCTCCAAAAAGGTGCAGTCTGCCATGATGGTGCTGGTCAGATCGGCCAGGTCCTTTTTTCCAAAAAAGGAAAGGGGAATTTGCCGCAGCCGTTCCGCCAGGGTGATGCGCCGAACGCCGCTTTCCACATAAGTGGCAAAATAGGTGGCGTTATATTGCAGGTAGGTGGAAAGAAAAATCAGTCCCACGCAGGCCAGGCTGCCTGCCGCGTAAAGGGGGAGCTTGCCCGCCGGCACGCCGCCGTCAAGCAGGTCTCCCACCAGGGAGTACAGCAGACCCACGGGAATCATAAAGGTGATGTTTTGAAATACGCAGGCCAAACAGCCCTTTACCAAATCCTTAGCGCCCTGCCGGGACAGGGCGTACTTTTTCTGCAGTCGTTGCATCATACGCCTTGCGCCTCCTTTTCCACCTTCCACTGAACAGAGGTTTGATAGTTTTCCCACATGCTGCGGAACAGCCCGTTTCTGGCCAGCAGCTCCCCGCTGGTGCCGCTCTCCGCGAGCCGTCCGTCCTGAATGACGTAAATCCGGTCCACATTGGCCACGGTGGACAGCCGGTGGGCAATCATAATGACGGTTTTTCCCTGAGACAGCCGGGAGAAGGCGGCCTGTACCTTGGCCTCGTTGTCTGGGTCCGCGAAGGCGGTGGCCTCGTCCAAAATCAGAATGGGGGCGTTCTTCAGCATGACCCGGGCAATGGCAATGCGCTGCTGCTCCCCTCCGGAAAGGTACACGCCTTTTGCCCCAATTACCGTGTCCACTCCCTGAGGCAGTTTTTCCAAAATGTCGGCGCACTGGGCGTTTTCCAGAGCTTCCAGCACCTCCTCCCGGGTGGCGCCGGGCTTTCCCATGCGTACATTTTCCAGGATGGAGGTCTTAATCAGCCGGCTGTGTTGAAACACAAAGGAGATGGTGTTCATCAGCTCCGCCTTAGGGATGGATTTCACATCCACGCCGCCAATGAAAACGCTGCCGCCTTGAGGATCAAAGAACCGGGCGATCACGTTGGCCAGGGTGGTTTTCCCGCCGCCGGACGGTCCCACAAAAGCCACGGTCTGCCCAGCGGGGACGGTCAGGGAAATGTCCTTCAGCACGTCCTTCTGTCCGTCGTAGCTGAAGCGTACATGGGACAGAGCGATGGAGCCGTCCCGAGGATAGCGGGGCCGGGAGGCTTCCTCCAGAGGAGAGAGGCTTAGCACGCTGTCAATCCGCTGGAGAGCGTCGTCCACAATCATGGCGTTTTCGCTTTGAAACATGATCCTGGTCAGCGTTACCGAGATGATGGGGGTGATGATGATGTAAAACAGCAGATTCAGCAGAAATTCAGAGGTCACGCCGTCACGGGTGAACAGCAGCGCCCCGGCAGTCAGAAACACAAATACACCGTTGATGGCGGCGGTATAGCACATCATGGGCGTGCGAAGCTCCTTGGTGTAGGCGATAACCCATTTTTGATATTGGTCAATGGAGCCCTTGAATTTTTTAAAGGAGAAAATGGTTTGCCCAAAGGTCTTTACAACGGGAATTCCCCGCACATACTCCACCGCCTGGTTGGACATGTCCTCCAGGGCGTTTTGGTACTCCTTCATTTTCTGCTGCATCCGGGAGCCGGTCATGGCCATCATGATGAGAAATCCCAGCAGCACAGGAACCAGGCTTAAAAGTCCCAGCCGCCAGTCAAAGACAAGCAGCAGGGCCAGCAGGCCGCAGGGGGTGGCAATGGCTCCCGCCCGGTCCGGAAGCTGATGAGCCAAATAGGTTTCCGTTGCCCCGCTGGATTCGTTGACGATCTTCCGCAGCTTGCCGCTGCCAAAGGCTTCCACGGCTCCCAGAGGCAGCTTTACAAGATGCTCCATAGCCGCGATCCGCAGATTGGTGGCCACTCGAAACGCTCCCATGTGAGAGCACATCAGCCCGGCAATGTACACCAGCACCGCGATCACCGCGAAAAGCACCGCCATCCAGCCGTTGCGCACCAGTCCCGCAGCCCGCTGAAAATCTGGGGCCGCGGCCAGCACCTCCTGAATAATCCGCCAAATGTACCAATAGGGAACCAGGGCGATCAGCGCGCTGACAGCGGACAGCACCCAGGACGCATAGGTCAGGTATCTGCGCCTGCCCGCGTACCCCATCAGGCGGGATAGATTGGATTGCTTCTTCAAAATGACTTCCTCCTTTGTCCTTGCAGTTTTGTATTGAAATGGAAGTTCCCAGAAGGGGCGGCAGTAAGATGCAATTAGTTAAAACTAACCACCGGGAGAAAAAGATAGGGCATTACTGCCCCATAATTTTCATCCATCCAGCCGTGTAAAAGGCCCGCATTTCCCGCAGATAGTTTTCCGCGTCGGGAAGAGGCATTTGGTGGATAATCAGTTCAAAAAAGGTGTGAAACATCCCCGTAATCAAAATATGCTCCAGCCGCAGGTCAATTTCGGGGGAAGGCCGGCCCAGCTCCCGCAGCACAGATTGATAGGCGTGGGTGGCGTTTATCTCAATTTCCACCATCTCGTCGATCAAGCCGGCAAACCTGGTTCCCTCCGCCCCGCACAAAAGCAGCTGGCAGTCCTCTAAATGATGATAGGCGTAGTGAAGCATGTCAAACATGCACAGGCCGGATATGTCGCCTAACACCTCTGGCTGCCGCTCCAAAGGCAGGTGGGCAAACTCCTCCTGCGCCTGGCGGAACCGGTCCAAAAGATAGCGGTAGTGTTCCTCTACCAGAGCGGCGAAAAGTTCCTCCTTGCTTTTGTAATAGCCATAAAAGGCGCCGGTGGTCATCCCCACGGACTTTACAATGCTTCGCAACGAAGCGGAGCGAAAGCCCCGTTCCCGAAATTCCTTCCGGGCGGCCTGATGAATTCGCTCCAGGGTTGATGCTGCGGCCATAGTGAATCTCCTATATAGCAATGTTATATAACGCTGTTATAGTATAGCAGACCCATGCCTGTCTGTCAAGGGGTGCGGCTCAGCTCTGGCGAAAGCTTCCCTTCTGGCAAATTTCCACTTGAGAAACCGGGAAAAAGGTGGTATGATAGTGGTTAGAAAAAACTAACAAGCGGCGCCCCTCTGGGAAAGGGCGCGTTTTTTGCAAAGCTGAATTAGTTATCTCTAACTTCAAGGGGGTGGAACCATGCTGGAAGAGCTGCTGGAGAATGCCGGCGTCTCGGGCTTTCCACTTTCAACGGACAGGGCCAGGGTGTGGATGGTGGACGGCGTCCCAAAGGAGGCCAGGTTTTCCGCCGTTCCGAAGAAGGGCTGCCTGGAGGTGTTGTTCTGCCGCCGGGGAAGGGTGGCGGCTCATTTTTCCCCAGGCTGTCAGTGGATGCTGGAGCCGGGAAAAGCCTTCTTCCTTCCCGGCAGGGCAGGAGAGTGCTTCTGTCAATTCTATCCAGAGAGGTTTCAAGGGGTGCTGGTGTCCGGGGAAGAGCAGGCCGCTCTTGCCGCGCTGAAAACTCTGTGCCCTGGCCTGCGTAATTTCCCACCGGATTCCCCTCATGGGTGCGCCGTCATAGACGCGGGCTTTTGGATGGAGACGTTTTTCAGCGCCCTGGACCAGCTGCCCTCTCAGCGGAAGGGGGATTACTGTGTGATCAAGTCTGTGGAGCTGCTCTATTTGCTCCACGCCGGCGGCAAAAGCCGCCCTCGTTCCCCAGGCGGCGAATATTACGACAAACACCAGCGGCAAGCTGTCCAAGAGGTTCACGACTATATGCTGGGACATCTGGACCAGCGGCTGACCATTGCGGGGCTGTCCAGGAGGTTTCGGGTCTCTGGGACGGCGCTGAAGGCCTGTTTCCGCCAGCTGTATGGGATGCCCCTTCATCAGTACCTGCTGGAACGCCGCATGGAGGAGGGGGCGCGCCTGCTGGCTTCTACCGGTCAAACGGTGGTGCAGGTGGCGGCGTCGGTAGGGTATAGCAGCGCCAGCCAGTTCAGCGTGGCCTTCAAGGCCCGTTATCAAATGACCCCGGCCCAGTACCGGAGAGCTTCGAAAAAAATGTCCGTTTCCGTAGAATCCCGTCCAAATCCAGGCGAAACCCACAGGGACGGCGGGGTATAATAACTGTTGTGCTCAATGCAGGGAAGGAGGGATCCCGCATGAAACACCATCGTTTTTGGGCCTGGGGCGCCGTGCTCTGCATGGTTATGGCTATTGTCACCGGGTACCGCCATCGCTGACTGGGAGGTGAAAACTCGCAATGAGAAACGCATATAAAGGGCTGGCCCTGTTTGCGGGAGGAGTGCTGTTTGGCTCCGCGGGCTTCAAGCTGCTGTCCAGCAAGGACGCCAAGAGAGCCTATACCCACGCCGCTGCCGCCGCGCTGCGGATGAAGGATTCTGTCATGGAGACAGTGACCTCTGTGCAGGAAAACGCTGCCGATGTGTTGGCCTCTGCCAAGGAGATCAACGAGCAGCGCGCCCAAGCGGAGGAGGCAGCTGCCGCCGAAGCGGACACCAGCGCTGACGCTTGACGAAAAACCAGGAAGGGCCGCCGGAAGGCGGCTTTTCTCTTTCTTAGGAGGATACTATGAAATTTGCTATCAAACACGAATGCGGGGGACGGATGCGCGTCCAGGCGGCTCAGGTCCGCATGACGCTGGAGCAGGCCGATATGCTGGAGGCCTGGCTTCAGGGTCTGCCCCAGGTGGAGCGGGCCTCTGTTCACGAGCGCACCCGCTGCGCCGTGATTGAGTATACCGGCAGCCGGCAGGCTCTGCTGGAGCGGTTGTCCGCCTTTTCTTACCAGGACAGGGCTTTGGGAGAGCTTCGTCAGGTACCCAGCAGCCGCGCCTTGAACCGGGCCTATGAGGAAAAGCTGGTGGGAATGTTGATTTGCAAGGCGGTCCGTTCCCTGTTTTTTCCGGCGCCTCTGCGGGCAGCCTACGCCATTGTCAAGGCGGCGCCCTATCTGTTTCGGGCGCTGGGCTGCTTGCTGAAGGGGCGGCTTCATGTGGAGGTGCTGGACGGCGTGTCTATTTTCGTGTCCCTTCTCCGCCGGGACTTTTCCACCGCCAGCTCGGTGATGTTCCTGCTGGGCCTGGGGGAGCTGCTGGAGGAGTGGACCCACAAAAAATCCGTGGACGACCTGGCCCGCAGCATGTCCCTGAATATCGACCGGGTTTGGCTGAAAACAGAGGACGGTGAAGAGCTGGTTCCCCTACACTCTGTCCAGCCGGGGGATCAGGTGGCAGTTCGCGTGGGCAGCATGATCCCTCTGGACGGCGCCATTTTGGAGGGAGAGGTCATGGTGAACCAGGCCTCCCTCACCGGAGAATCCATCCCTGTGGCAAAACGCCCTGGAGCCTGGGTTTACGCCGGCACCGTGGTAGAGGAGGGCGAATGCGTTCTCACCGTCACTCAGCAAGCGGGGGGAAGCCGCTATGACAAGATTGTGGCCATGATTGAGCAGTCGGAAAAGCTGAAGTCCGCGGCGGAGAGCCGGGCGGCGAATTTGGCGGACAGGCTGGTTCCCTACACCTTGGCGGGCAGCGCGCTGGTGTATCTGCTCACTCGAAACATTACCCGGGCGCTTTCCGTGCTGATGGTGGATTTTTCCTGCGCCCTAAAGCTGGCCATGCCCTTGTCGGTGCTGTCGGCCATGGGGGAGGCCAGCCGGTTTCACATCACTGTGAAGGGCGGCAAATATCTGGAGGCTGTGGCTCAGGCGGATACCCTGGTGTTTGACAAAACCGGCACCTTGACCCACGCCAACCCGGTGGTGGCCCAGGTGGTTCCCTTTGGAGGACGCAGCGAGAAGGAGCTGCTCCGCCTGGCGGCCTGTCTGGAGGAGCATTTCCCCCATTCCATGGCCAACGCCGTGGTTCAGGCGGCGAAGGCTCGGGGTCTGACTCACGAGGAAATGCACTCTCAGGTGGAATACCTGGTGGCTCACGGCATTGCCAGCACAGTGGAGGGCCGGCGGGTGGTCATCGGCAGCGCCCACTTTGTCTTTGAGGACGAGGGCTGTGCCATCCCCGAGGAGGACCGCCCCGCCTTCGAGGGACTTCCCAGGCAATACAGCCATCTGTATCTGGCCATCGGCGGCGTGTTGGCCGCGGTGATCTGCATCGCGGATCCGCTGCGGGAGGAAGCGGCCCAGGCGGTGTCCGCTCTGCGCCGGCTGGGAGTGGGAAGGATCGTAATGCTCACCGGTGACAGCGACCGTACTGCCGCCGCCGTCGCCGCCCAGGTGGGGGTGGATGAATACCGCTCGGAGGTGCTGCCCGAGGACAAGGCCCGATTTGTCCAGGAGGAACGGGAGCAGGGCCGCACGGTGGTCATGATTGGGGACGGCATCAACGATTCTCCTGCCCTGTCCGCCGCCAGCGTGGGCATCGCCGTCAGCGACGGCGCGGCGATCGCCCGGGAGATCGCGGACATCACCATTGCCGCCGGTAACCTGTTCGAGTTGGTAAGGCTTCGCGTTCTCGCCCAGGAGCTGATGAAGCGCATTCATTCCAATTACCGGTTTGTCATCGGTTTTAACGGCGCCTTGATCGCCTTAGGGGCCTTGGGCACTTTGGCTCCGGCAGCCTCGGCAATGCTTCATAACCTGTCCACGCTGGGGATCAGCCTTCACAGCATGACACGGCTTACGCCCGGGGAGGGCCGGAATTGCCCCGGCCGGTCTGACGCGGTGTGACGGCGGCTTTCATCAGCGAAGGATTCCAATAGACAGCAGCCGGATTTTTCCTGGGAGAAGTCCGGCTGTTTGCTTTGCGAAAGCAGGGCGGCAGGCGTCTTTTCAGGCGGAGCGTTCCCGCGGATGACGCGGGTGCGGGAAGGACTTTTTCAGGGCAAGTTTTTTTGCCTTGGAGGAACCGCCGGATTTTTGAAAATTTCAGAGGTGGTTCATAAAAATGTTCTTTTTTGTGGGCTGTTTCCGTGATATAATTCCCAATGAAGCAGCTAGGAAGAATAGGAAGGTGTTTCACGATGAAAAAGCTTCGTTATCCTGCGGTTCCTCTTGTGACCCATACGCCCTATTTCAGCCTTTGGTCCATGGACGATGTTCCCAACCGGACCCCCACCTGTCACTGGACTGGGGCGGAGCAGCCCCTTACCGGCATCTTGAAGGTGGGGAGGAGAGAGTACGGCTTTCTGGGCCGGACAGAGGCGCTGCCCATGCGAATGAAGTCCGTGGAGGTGAAGGCCTGCTCCACCACCTATGTGATGGAGAGTCCAGAGGTGTGCCTGACCGTGACGTTTACCTCTCCGCTTTTGCTGGAGGATTTGCGGGTTTTGGCCCGGCCCATCACCTATATCACCCTGAAGGCGGAGGGCCGGCATGGACGGCCTCTGCCAGAGTGTACGGCGGTTTTGTCCGCGGACGAGGCCCTGTGCCTGGATTTCCCGGGACAGTGTCCGGTAGAGACAGGGAAGGCTGTGGGCCGGGGCTACGAAGCGGCCACTCTCGGCAGCGGGATTCAAGAGCCGCTCAACCGCTCGGGAGACGATGTGCGCATTGACTGGGGCCGCCTGTACCTGGCAGTGGAGCCTGCTGGATCGGTGGCCGCCGGGGAAAAGCAGGACCGGGTGTTTATCCAGGCCCAGATCCCGTTGGAGGAGGGAAGGGAGGCCCTTTTTGCCTTGGCCTATGACGAAATTTACGCCCTTCAGTATTTCGGCCAAAATTTGACTCCCTATTGGAAGAAGGAACGGGAAACACTGTCTGGCCTTCTGGAAACGGCCTTCGCTCAGTATCAGGAGCTTGCCCGGCGCTGTGAGGATTTCTCAAACCAGCTGTGGCAGGAGGCGGTTCACACTGGGGGAGAGCGGTATGCCCAGCTGCTGCTGCTGGCTTACAGGCAGGTAATTGGGGGCCACGCTTTGTGCGAGGACCCAGAGGGCCGGCTGCTGTTTGTCTCCAAGGAATGTTTCTCCAATGGATGCGCCGCCACGGCGGATGTCAGTTATCCTTCCATTCCCCTGTTTTTGCGCTACCAGCCAAGGCTGGTATTTGGCATGATGCGGCCCTTGATCCGCTATGCTGCCAGCGATGCCTGGCCCTTTGACTTTGCTCCCCATGACGCGGGGCAGTTTCCTCTGTTAAACGGTCAGGTCTATTCCAGAGGCACAGACCCCCAGGACCAGATGCCCGTGGAGGAATGTGGGAATATGCTGTTGATGACTGCCGCTGCCACCGCCGCCAGCGGAGACATGAGCTTTGTCAACGAGAGCTGGGAGCTGTTGACCACTTGGGCCGGGTATTTGCGGCAGCATGGTCTGGACCCGGAAAACCAGCTTTGCACCGATGACTTTGCCGGACACCTGGCGCACAACTGCAACCTGTCCATTAAGGCGATTCTGGGAGTGGCGGCATATGGCCGGCTGCTGCACCGCCGGGGGGAAGAGGCGGAAGGTGAGAGGTGGATTGAGGCCGCGCGCTCCATGGCCCGGGAGTGGGTGGAAAAGGCCGGTAACGGCGATGGTACCTACCGGCTGGCCTTTGACCGGCCCGGCACCTTCAGCATGAAATATAACGCGGTCTGGGACAAATTGCTGGGGCTGCGCGTTTTTCCCCAGGGTGTCTGGGACAAGGAGCTGAAATCCTACCTTACCCGCCTGAATCCCTACGGAATGCCCCTGGACAACCGCGCGGCCTATACCAAGTCCGACTGGATGGTTTGGGTGGCCTCCATGATGAACAAGGAGGATTTTGAAGTCATGATTTCCACTCTGTGGGACGCCTATGACACAATGCCCAACCGTGTTCCTTTGGGTGATTGGTACGAAACAGAGGACGCCTGGCAGGCAAAATATCGAGAGTTTCAGAACAGGACGGTTCAGGGCGGGCTGTTTATGCGCTTGTTGAGTGAAAAGAATTTTCAAAAGTAAAGCGTACAAAGAGCTTGAAGAGCTGAACGTTGCCCCGCCTAAAACTCCCATAAAGCGAAGAGCGTCCCCACACAAAAAATCCCTGTAACAATGCGGAGAAGCTGCAATGTTACAGGGATTTGTATTTTTAGCGTATAGAGCTTTGCGGAGCAATTCAAAAAGACTGGGCTTTAGCCCTCGCGAAAGCCGGCAGGCGGCAGACGCGGTCCCTTTTGCGACAGAAATCCTCCCTTTATCCGGAACACCACATCGGCCTGCTTTGCCAACTCGCTGGAGTGGGTGACGACCACCACGCACTTGTTCATCTTGTGGGCGCTCTCTTTGAGAATTTCCGTGATGTCCTGGGCGGTGTCCTCGTCCAGATTGCCCGTAGGCTCGTCGGCTAGGATCACCGGGGCCTCGCTTGCCAGGGCACGGGCGATGGCCACACGCTGCTGCTGGCCGCCGGAGAGCTTCAGCACATTGCGTTTCGCTTCCGCTTTTGTAAGACCCAGGCGCTCCAGAATGGGCAGCGGCGGCAGCTTAGAAGTCAGCGACACATTCTCCGTAGAAGTCAGATAGTCAATGAGGTTATACGCTTGGAAGATGAAAGATACATGATTGCGCCGGTGATCCGCAAGGCCGGTTTCCGCAATGTCCTTTCCCGCAAACAGAATGTTCCCGCCTGCCGGACTGTCCAGGCCCCCCAGCAAAGCGAGCAGGGTAGTTTTCCCGCAACCGGACGGGCCAAGTATCGGCGTTTCCATGAGGAAATGCGTGAGCTGTTGGCGGCAAAGAGCAATACGGATAGACTTATGAACATGTAGAACTTTTGCTGAAGAAACTGTTTGATTTAGATTCTCGACAAAAATAGTTCATTTCCGCTCTTCTTATCGCGTTTTCATCAAAGTTCATTGAAAACGCAAATTTGAAATGCTATAATAAAAACAAACAACTATTTTCATGGAAATAAACAAGGAGTGACATTATGAAGGTTAATTGCAAGCAGCTTTGGAGAATGCTGCCGAATGAGAAATTAGCAAAGTAACCTTTACCAAGCTCTGTAAAAACCAGGAAGTGACATTGGCTGTTGTGCTTAAAATTATTATAGATGTTTTGAGCTGCAACGCCGGAGATATAATGGACTTTATCAAAGACGAGGGAGTATCCACTTTATTGGACATGAAATTTTTTTATTATTAGCATAGGGTGGCTTGGTACCTCCCGTGATCTACGAGGTGAAGTTCGGTGGGAAAACTGATTGGCTCAGGCAATACTGAAAACTTTGGTGAGAAAGTATTTATCGACAAAGCACAGGAATATCTTGATGACACAAACATCATCTATTGGAACCGTCAAATCTTTGGACGAGAATTTGATGCTTGTATTCTTATGCCCGGAAAAGGTATCCTGGTAGTCGAACTTAAAGGTTGGCGTGAGGAAAACATCCTGCGCGTTGAAAATAATGAAGCTGTTATCATTCGCACTGCGGATGGAGAAGTAGCGGCTTCCCCGCAAAAGCAAGCTCGTGGATACCGTTTTTCTATTGAACGGCACCTCCGGCAAACCATCGGAAAATTTCCTCTTGTATACCAAATGGTTGGTTTACCCCAAGTCTCCAGGGAGTTTTTTAGAGCTCATCGTCTGGATGTAGTTATGGAAGAGAAGTTCACCATTCTCAAAGAGGACTTGCTTGACAACACAGCATTTTTCAATAAATTAGACCAGGCTCTCCGGGAAGTAAGTAACTGGAATAGAGATCCTTTTGATCGGAGAACTATGCTGGAAGTTCGTAATTTATATGAAACTGATATAAACATAGATGAAGATGGTGAATCTGAAGTAGAAAAAGAACTGTCCTCAGTCTACCATCAACACGATTATTCTCGATTTTATTATTTCGATGAATCCGATAGCTTGAATGGCAATATCATCAACGATATGACCGCTCAGTATCTGCATGGATGTAAACTATATTGTGTTTTCTCTAAGAAATCGCAGATGATATCCGTGTTTCATGCTCTTGATATAGCACTTACACAAAGAGGGTTAGTGCGGAATCGTGAAGATATTGAAATTGCATTTGATGAGAAGAAAATTCATATTCCTCCGGTGGCTTCTGTTGATAATATGCTTATGTGCTTCCATTGCTCTATGAGTGTATTGAGTGAGCCTTTCGACGATAGAACAAATTCCTTTGTGATTTCAAATGGTCAGTATAGCCCTGCCCAAAAGCTTATTCTCAAGAAGCTAAGTGAACAGAGCCAGTTTAATTTTGAGCAGTATGAAGTTGAGCATGCTTCGCCAGAAAAAAACATTGTGATTCGCGCTGGTGCTGGTACTGGCAAAACCTATGCCATGATTTCTCGTATTGGATTTATTTGCTACATGCAAAATGTTCCTCTGCAAAAAATGGCTGATCACATTGTGATGATTACATTCACAAATGAAGCTGCGGATGAAATGGAAGAAAGGCTCAAAACATATTTTAGAAATTGTTATCTTCTGACCTCTAACCCGGACTACCTGGAGATGATCTCCAGAATCGATCACATGCAGATTAGTACCATTCATTCCTATGCCAAAAATCTAATTGCTCAAATGGGAACTTCTTTTGGCTATGGGATTGACTTAAGTATAACCTCCAGCGAATTTTACCGCCGTAAGAAGATTTCTGATTTACTTGATACGTATATCCATCAAAAAGAAATCGAATATGGAAAGAATTATACAGACAAACTTGGTATGCCTGTTTATGCTATCCGAGAGAGTATTCTTGATTTCATCAGGAAATTGCACAATAAGAGCGTCAATATTCAGGCTATTGAACCCCAAGATTTTGGAACTCTTTTGAATGACGAATCCCATGGGGAGCTGCACGAGCTGCTGGCCAGTGTAATTCCGTCTGTTGAACGAAAATATTTCGAGGAACTTCTGGAAAACAACAAAATTCATCTCAGCTCCATGATGTCTATTCTTAACCGTTTTATCAGTAATCCGGATAGTGAAAGTAGAATCAGAGAATTGAAAATGGATAAGAATGCTCAGCAGTTTATGTTTGTAGATGAGTTTCAGGATACCGACGACTCTCAAATTGAATCCCTGTTGCGGATAGCCCAGCTGCTTGACTATAA
This sequence comes from uncultured bacterium, assembly GCA_905215055.1. Lineage (GTDB taxonomy): Bacteria > Bacillota > Clostridia > Oscillospirales > Acutalibacteraceae > Acutalibacter. The sequence goes on along the minus strand of CAJMOH010000001.1, from coordinate 32,555 downwards.
TCTTTTTCTTGTGGGTGATATTAAGCAGTGCATTTACCGTTTCCGTGGCGCAAAAGAAAAAGCCTTTGACCAGTTGGGCATTGACAACGCCCCCGATAAGTGGTTGGAGTTTTCTTTGCAGCGGAATTACCGCACCGACAAGCACTTGCTGGATATCTTTGACCGTTCTTTCACTGCTTGGGGAAAAATGGACGAAGAACTGCTTACCTACGATGCAGCCAAAGATAAGCTCATCGGCACAAGGGACTACAACGGAGATTATTTGTCCTCCAAAAGTCGTTTTTATCGGCGACTTTCGGCTGCAAATGAGGGAATGCGTATCCCTGTTCTCGTTGAGGAAATTAAAAGAATCCAGCGACGTATCCAGTATGAAGAGAGTCACGGAATAAAACTCTCTGCGAAGGAAAAAAGTATTGCCATTTTGGTGCGAGAAAACTGGCAGGCTGATATGGTTCGTACTGATTGTGCCCGCTTGGGAATCAGCGTACATACCAACACAGGCGGTGATTTATATATGTCCCAGCCTGCCATGGATATGCTCACTTTGGTTAACGCCTTGGTTCACTTTGATGAAGCTGACTATCTGTATAATCTTGTTACCTCCAACTTTTTCAATTTGGATATTCCAAAGTCTAACCTCTATGAACTTCGGATGAAGATCCGAACTGGAAAGTGGAGAGCGAAGGTAGACGAAAAAGAACAGGTCAATTATCTGATTAGATATATGAACCTAATGCTTGCCAACACTGTTGATAAAGAACACAACACTTGGGAAGCTATTGTAGCGAGTTTAAGGACACAACCTATTCTGCAAGCCATTCGTAAGGCGTACAGCACCCTGGAACCCTGGAAAAATTTTAGTGATGACCCTTGGAAACAGCACTACTATCAGCTGAATGTAGACTTGCTGTTTGAGCAGCTTATCAACGCTTGCAATGTGGATAGGCTTACCATTAACACACTACAGGAACATCTTTATAATAGTATCATCTCCCAAGTCTCTGTTGACAGCCGGACACCGGCAAGTAATGAGGACGACACTGCCATTCAGTGTATCACGGTACATAAATCAAAGGGCCTTGAGTATGGTCATGTAATTATGCCTTTCTGCTCTGCATCGATTGACTTTATCAAGAGGACGCAGCTCCAGATTAGTGCTACTAAATCTCAGGGCCGGTATCAAATAGGATATAGTATGAGCGTAGGTAATTCCGGTGAGACCATTCAAAACGATTTCTACGACGAAATTGTCGAAAAGTCTGAAAAAGCCCGTGAGGAAACTCGAATTCTCTATGTTGCCATGACAAGAGCCATTCGCTCGTTTTCATGGATTGAAATTCAAGGGAAGAAGAATCTATCCTGGCAGAATCTCATAGAAACAGAGGTGTAAAAAATGCCGTTTAAGATCTACACTTACGAAGATCCTTATAAGTTAGATAGAGCGGATTTCTGGCATGAGATTTCTGCCTTGCCTCACTTCTGTAGTGCAAGAACTCTGGTAAACGGTCTTAAGGATGTTTTGGGTGATAAAATTGAGGGCTTGATTTGTCCATTGGACGATCTGGTCGAGCATGAAGCTGTCTATATGCAATGGACAGATAATATCAGCCTTCGGATTCAGCAGTACAGTGCTTTTTCTGCAAAGTTCAAGCAGTTGTTAGAAAAGAAAAAAATCAGCAAACCTTTCTACATGGCATTGGAGAAAAATCAAAACCATTTCCTCGAAGCTGTCCGTTTATTTATAGAATTGGATATCAGTACATCTGCTATTGATGGAAGCAAAGGTAACACAGAGCAGCAGCTGTTTGTTTATATGCTGAAACAAGCGCAAAAAAGTTCGCTTTTCCAGTTTCCTAAGACACCTTCTCGTGAAAAGCTCAAAGAAATCGTTGTCGCTCTCGCGAAGAAGGAGGTTGAAGAATGTACTGGTACCCCACGGGAAGTAAAGCGTTGCGAAAGGGCTATGGGAGTTACAAAAGAGCAGCCTTTTAATAGCATTGTGATCCATGGCGTGCATCAGTTCACACCGGTGCAGCTCCGTCTTTTGCTTGCTATGGAAAAGATGGGGATGACCATCATTTTCCTGTTCAATTATCAAAAAAAATACTCTAAGATTTATTCCTCTTGGAATGAAATCTATGGGTGCTTTGAAGTTCCAATTCACCATGATACCGTTGTTCGTGAATATGAGCCGCCCACAATGCAAAATCCAAGTAACGCTCTGGCCTGCGCCTTAGGTGAAATTTGCGAAGATAGAAATGCAGTAGGCAGCCCGTTGCTTAGAAAATGGCATAAGTTGTACAAGAGTGTTCAGCTTATGGAGTTTGCAAATATTACGGAATATGCACATTTTGTCTCCAATCACCTTGATGCCGCTATCCGGAGTTATTCTGACTCTCGCAGCGTCATGGAGAGAGGCAATAATGTATGGAGTAATGCTGCTGTTCTCAGGCATTTGGACGAGCAAGTATACACGGCCAATAGGGATGTACATACCTTGCTCAAAATTTACTATCCTGAATATGCCAAAGATCGGCACTTTCTTTCTTATCCCATTGGACAGTTTTTTTCTGCAATCTACCGTCTATGGGATTATGAGAACCGATATATCATATTCGATGTTAATGCCATCAAAGAGTGTTTGTCTTCCAACATCCTAAGTGCAGCTCCTGGTGAAGTGCTGCTTCGGACTTTCTATAACGTCGCAATTCTCTTCGAGAATGTGACAACATACGAAGAATTCCAAAGTGAAATCGTGGAGGGTTATGCCAAAAACTATGATAAGCTGGCTGCAACGCCTGGTACGGATGCACTCTCAGAACTTAAAAATCTGTCTATTTACAGCAAGTATAAAGTTGCTAAGAAAGACATACTTGCGCTCATCCGGGCGATTGAGGAGATTAACGAGATTGCAACTTATCTATTTGCCCTGGACAATTCTCGTGAGGATTTCATCAATTTCGGTAAGCATTTTCATAACCTTGAAGAGTTCCTTAAGCAGCGTGAATTGGCTCTGGCCAATGAGCAGGAACGAGATTTGATTACGGATTTGCAGTTGCGACTGGATAAAATCAAACCTGAAAACTCTACTTTCTCTGGTACATTCAGAGACTTGCAACAGGGTTTATATTACTATCTGAAACAGAAAAATGACGAGGATCAGGACGTAGACTGGATTGTAAAGAACTTCGAGCAGATTGACGGCGATATCCTGCAAAGCAAACGGCAATTTGAGAAAGAACAGCGCAAAGTCTACCATTTTGCTTGCGTATCAGATCGTGATATGAATATGACCGTCAACGATCAGCTCCCGTGGCCCCTCACGGATGAATTTATTCATGCGGCCTATTCACCCATTGATCTACAGTTCCAAGTGTACTATACCTCCTTGGGTGAACGCAGCAGTTTCCTGAGGTATGCTCTATTCTACGGATTGTGCTACAACCGATGTGATGTTCGGCTCAGCTATGTTAAGCAATATGGTGACGAAACCACCGAGCCTTATGCTCTGTTAGCTATACTCGGATTGGTTCCCAAGGCCGAGTTAGTAGAGAGTGTTCATAAATCCACACCATTTTCTATATCTGTTGGAAAAGAAATTACCAAGGACATTAAATATGACCGTTACCAAATGATGGACATGTTTTTGTGTCCTTATCGCTTTTTCCTGGACTATGTAATGGAAGATGGTCCTGTGGTACAAGGAAACTTCCTGTATCAAAAGTATTTTGAAAATTTGCTGATTGAAGAGGTATGGAAGAGAATCGAAAACAAAAGCCGCGCTGACGCAATAAAATATTTGCCCCAAATTCTGGAACAAGAAACACAAAAGCTGGAACCATACTTTAAGTTTTGGAAAAGAACAGAGATTGTTGACCTTAAACTAAGAGCCAAAAACTATCTCATCCATGAAGTTATCACGAATGGTTATAGGACAGCTGTGATGTCCTATGTACCTTCACATATGCAGATGCGAAAGCTTTTTGGAGCCGCCTTGTTTTCTGTTGATATTTCCGAGGTGGAAAAGAAAAATCCTTACGGCCAGTTTGAAGCCCTTACTAAGCGAGAAGGGTGGAAAAAAATCTATTCTCTCTATAAGTTACCCGAGCCAGATAACCAGGCATTGGTCGATTCTCTCCGTGGTGAAGCCAAAGAGTATCTCAACCAAACTTGCGGAGAAGACAAAACTGCCATTTCTTCTGACTGGTGCACCTATTGTGTTCATAGAGGGAACTGTATGGAGTCTTTCCTGCGTGGCGAAATTGGCATATCCAGTTCCAGAGATGAACCTTAAAGAAACAACATCAAAACTCTCGCTGATTTTAAGGTTCAAACTAAGCTTAGTTTTGAAGGAACAAAAGCACATCAAACACACATTTGAAGCTCCTAAAATACTTCAAGAAGCTACAATGTAGCATTAGTTTCTTGATTATACTGGGAAAGGAGAACTGCGTATGTTGGTAGGATGTTACTATCGTTGCCCTATCGTTGTTGAAGAAGGTGACAGAGACCATCCCAGGTTTTATGTTCTTGCCCAGCTTGTTGAGTATAACGAAATTGCCGACGCAATCAAGGTCGAAATGCACGATCTACTGGGTAGCAGACAATACTATGGAGACTTATTCCAGCACAATGTGTTTTTTGCCCAAGCAGTGACTCGTTGTGAAGCCTGTCCAGGTGGTGTTGTTGAGGGGCGTTTGGGTAGAGGTACAATCGTGTCCCGCGCTTCAATTCCCTATTCTGCGGACGAGCCTTATTGGTATTGGATCAGACTTCCAAATGGAAGGTACATCAAAGAGTGTGAAACAAGGCTCAAGTTTGATTATTCGCAGATGAACTTTGCGCCCGATAAGCAGCTTCGATCTTATGAGTTTCAGCACCCCACATGGTTCATCAACCATCTCAAAGTGAGTAAAAACCTTCATCTTGTGAATAATGCTACCTATGGTTTCCACGTACTCGCTGGTTGCCGTGCTTTTCTGCTTCCACACCAAATAAGTACTGTGGCCCGTTGCTTTGAAACCACGCCTGTCCGGTATATGCTGGCTGATGAAGTTGGTTTGGGTAAGACCATCGAAGCATGTTCTGTTCTCAGCATTCTGGCAAGTGAAAACCAAAATCTCCGAGTACTCATTATTGTGCCCAGCGCATTGGCAAGCCAGTGGCAGAATGAACTGCATTATAAATATGGTCTGGACGCTGCTATTGCTTCACCACATTCCAGTATTTGTTTGCTTCCTATGGAAGATATCGGTAAGTCACGGTTGTTTTTTTCTATGCACTGGGACCTCGCAATTGTTGACGAAACACATAGGCTCCTGTCCAGTGATGTCTGGTACAGACAAGTACAAAATCTTAGCAGACGAGTTACACACATTCTGCTTTTGTCTGCAACCCCTATCCAAGATAGGAATGAAGAATACCGACGTCTACTTGCACTGCTGAGTCCTGAGCAGTATGAGACTATGTCTGCTGAACGCTTTTCCTGGATGGTAAAGCGGCAAAAACGTATCCAGAAGTCTGCAAATCTTCTTTTGGGATATTTGGAACGCTACGATGAGTACACAGAAATTGTCTTGGACGATTTGAGCAATATTGTAGAAACACTTGAAGATACGGCTTTGGAGAAGATGGTTAAGGAAATTGACCTTAGTTCAGAAGATAAGGGGCTTTCCAAGGTCAAGCAGGCACTAGCATATATTTGTGAGAATTATAGAATCGAGCGAAGAGTAATCCGTAATCGTCGTCAGTTGATTTCTGAAAGGCTGGCTCAGCGTACTTTGCGTGCTATCCCGTACTCGCCCCTTTCTCTTAACGAAAACTATAATGAGATAGGAGCAATTCAGAACACTCTCACCTACCTTGCTGATAACGGCGAGGATAACGAAGAATATGCGACTGGAACTGCAATTTATCTTCTTTCGGCCTTGTTCAGTAGTCCGTGGGCTTTTGAAGAAGCCCTCTGTAAGCTCAAAATTGATGACGGGATATTGATAGACAGTGCAGCCGCTTGGAGACGTCAAGCGGAAAATGAGCACAGCTTAGTAAATGTCGCTCTCGATGAAGATCCTGATTTAATCAAAGGGCGCTTGATGACCGCCATGAATTACATTGACCAGGAGACAGATATCCTGGACGATGAAAACTGCAAAATGGTAGTGTTCACGGCACATAACGCTACGCTTGTTCAGTTTTTGAAACTGTTCAACGAAAGATACGCCGCTATGGGAATTTATGCAGTGGCTTTTGGACAACATATGGGGCGTAACGAACTAGAAGATAGCGTATATGCCTTTCAGAATGATCCTGCGTGTCGTGTAATTATCTGTGACGAAACCGGTGGTGAGGGTCGAAACTTTCAGAACGCTGCTCAGATTATTCATCTTGATTTGCCGTGGAATGCCAACGCACTTGAACAGCGTATTGGTCGCTTAGATAGGCTTGGACGCGACCCCAACAAGGATGTTGTGTCGGTTGTATTTTATGCAGATTCTTCTGTTGAAGAGCAACTCTTTCATATTTGGAAAGACGGCATGAAGCTGTTTGAGCAGTCTCTGAGTGGACTTGAAATTATCACGGGGGAACTGAACCAACTGATTGTTGAGGCTCTGCTTGATGATTACTATACCGGCCTTGCAAATGCTTTTGATGATATTCTGGATCAAGCAGAGGAAATGCGGGAGAGCGTTGAGGACGAGCAGGACTTTGATCTTGGAGCCACCTTGTATCGTCCATTGTCCCAAGGAATTGATAATGTTCTGAGCATCTATGCATCAGAAGATGACAACTTATTTGCGACGGCTATGATGGGTTGGGGCAAACAGGCTGGTCTTTCTCCGGAGAAACCTACCAGTTCCGGCTTGATTGAGTTCAGAAAAAGCACCTTCAGTGTAAATGCGGCCAAACAGTCCCTGCTGATCCCACCTGATTGGCATAGATATAGCAGTGCTTCCATTGTGCGAAGAGAAGGAAAAATTCTCGGCTCTTTTGATCGTCAAACCGCAGCCACTCGAGAAGATATTCTGTTCTTTGCGCCGGGCGATCCTGTTTACGATTCTATCATTTCAAACGCAGTGGGCTGTAACAGAGGCAGATGCACTGGCATTGAAACAATTTCTACATACAATTATGATGGACTGATTTTTATTTATAATATCGTACCAGAACTTGGCGAGTTGCTTGAAAATGGAATGGCACTACAGACACTGGCACAATATAGGATGTATCTCCCACTCAAGCAGATTATTGTTACCGTACCATTAACGACAAAGAGCAAAGAAGTCCCTGAAAAACAAGTCCTCAATACTTTGCTTAAACTGCAACCCAATAACGCCAGTCACCTTGGGCGGCGTGGCAGTGGCAAAATGTCAATTTCTCCCTTGGAACGCTTTATTAGTCGAAACCCTCCAAGCTTATGGGAGCCTTTAGTTGACAAAGCCTCTGCGGCAGCCTATAAGCGGGCCTGTGTCAGACTTGAAAAACGCTCTGATTTTGAAGCTGCCGAGAAAGAAATGCAGCGTGTCTTGAATGGATATAGAGCAGAATGCATCTACTTTGAACGGGATATGTCTGGTGTTGATGAAAAAGCACATTTATTTGATGTGACGCTTCGAGCACTTAAAAATGCGAAGCCAGAGCTGGATGCAGTCTGTTTCTTGAGGGTAAGAAGTAATGGATAGTAAAGAGATATTACAGCAATACATAGTAGGGGCCATGAAGTCCCAAAGTGCCATTGCGGAATTAGAGAAAAATCTTGTAGATACATCTGATTTTTTGAAAATGCAGGAGGCAGCGAGATCACGCTATGTAATTGGTTTTATCCGACGTGTCGCTCAGTCCAAACGAGAAGAAGCATCAGCAAAGGATATATGTCTAAATATTCGTGACCTTATCTTAGTTCTTGGTCGTGTGAGGCTTACTGAAAAACTTTACACAGTTGCAAAAGAATACGGTACAGAGTTCGATCTTGTGTGTGAAAATGACCTGCAAGTGTCTTGTTTACACCATATTCCAGAATGGCTTGAACCCAATCAATACATTAAAGATGTGTACGCTCTTCGCCATGACGATGGTATTGAGCTTGAAACTGAATCTTCCGGTGACGCGATATTGGCAACACATACTGGTTTTAGAGACTATAAAAGTTTTGAGCAAAAGGTAGCCGTTCATACCGCTTTGAATTTACCCAATGGTCATACACTTCTTATTTCGCTACCTACTGGCGGTGGCAAAAGCTTGGTTACACAGCTGTTGGCAAGTTCTTCTGACGGGTTAACTGTGGTAATTGTGCCCACTGTGGCCTTGGCTTTAGATCAGTATTATGCAGCCCAGCAAAACTTGACAAACGGAACTGAGATTTATTGTTATCACGGTGAGCAGTCCGAGCTTGAAAGAGCTAAAATCATCCAATCCCTGAAAGACAGAAAGGCTCGTATTCTTTTTACTTCGCCTGAAGCTATCCTCAAAAATTCAGAACTTCACCGCATACTAGACAGTGCCGCAAAGGACCACTATTTAACCAATGTTGTGGTTGATGAAGCTCATGTCATTCCAGATTGGGGCGTATTTTTTAGACCTGATTTTCAGATCTTCTCTATACTTTTGAAGAAGTGGAAGCATGCATCAGAAGAGTATATCCGTACTTTTCTGCTTTCGGCTACGCTGTCTGATGATGTAGTTGACACCTTGTTTGTGCTGTTTGGTTCAAACGGAAAAAATGCTCAGGTTCGTTGCGATACCCTTCGCCAAGAGCCACGATTCTATTTCCATTCTGCAAAATCTCGAAAAGAACAAGTTGATAAGACTATTGAGGCCATCAAATTGCTTCCAAAGCCGATGGTTGTCTATGTACTTGAACCAAGAGAAGCTAAGGAACTGCAAAAAGAGCTTTGTGAATTTGGATACCAAAATATCCCTGTTTTCACCGGAGAAACCAAGGAAATAGACCGAAATGCTATATTAACTGGCTGGAAAAATTACGACTTTGATGTTGTGATTGCCACCTCTGCCTTTGGTATTGGTGTTGATAAACCTGATGTTAGAACAATTATTCACGCTTGCTGTCCTGAAAATTTAAGCAGATTTTATCAGGAGGTAGGGCGTGGTGGCCGTGATAGACTTCCATCGCTCAGCCTGTTTATCCCTTACCAGAGCAGATATGACAGTGATGGTGATGTGCGTAGGGCACTGGGGCTGGTCAGCAAAAGAGTTCTCACGGTTGAGCGAGCTGTTATTCGTTGGAAAGCACTGCTTTCTAACCCGGCAGCAATTGTTGATTCTGACGAGTGTATTCTGAATACCTCTGCTACTCCGCCCACGATGACAGACGAGGAGGCTGAGTATGCAGGAAACCAGAATGTTGCATGGAATGTCAATCTGCTCCTGTTCCTGTATCGGACTGGGTTTATTGACCTTCTGGATGCAAACTATGTGTTCGACAAGAAATCGATTCGGTCCAAAAAATATTACACGGTTACGGTTAAGTTGCTACAACCCGATATTCTCAGCGATGATGACAGCCTCGCAGCTGCACTGACAGAGCCTCGCGCCAGAGAATATGAAGCACAAATGGTTGGATATAAAATCATGAGTGAACTTGTATCCTCTCCTAAAGCATTGTGTTGGGGACGTGTTTTCAAACATCTTTTCCCGCTTTCTCAGGAAGTATGCAACGGCTGTCCAGCGGATCCAGAAGGCCGCATCACAAGTGATGACACTTACAAGCTACGAGCCGATCCTGAGATTAAGCTTCCAGCTGCACCTCCGGTTCCACGCTTGGAGCGAAATATGGGGTCCTTTAATGAAATGATTATCAGCAGACCCTCAACAGGACCTTGCGGTACCGAAGAAGTTGCTGTGATTGCAGAAAAGGCTTATCAAAACAATATCGGTGCGTTTGTTGTTCCAAACCGTCTGGCCAATGAGGTTGTTTACAACGGTATCCTCTTAAATTACGAAGAGTTCTATTATGCGGTTGTCCATTGCCCCTATCTTTTCGCTAAAGGTGTTGTCTGTATTTTTGACGGTGACACCGCTACAAACTTTACGCTGTACAAGAATCTTGGAAAACTGGATGCCTTTGGCTATCGTAAGATACTCTACTGCAACGAGAACACAATTGTTGCCAATGGTAGTAAGACAATAAGAGAGTATAGCGACGGTTATCTTATCCCGATTCAAAAATTCTAAAGGAGGTATTCGTATGTTCAAAGTCAATCCAGATGGCATGCGAATGGAGCCGACACCGGAGCGAGTTCTCTCTGTTTGCCGTTTAGTTTCTCATAAAAGTATGAGCCGTGATGAGGTGCGGCAATACATGACATTGGGGGTCAATGACGAAAAAGAAATCGACCAAATCAATAAGTCAATCAATGTGGCCCTCGAAGAGCTTTCCCTTATCAAAGCTGATGCAGAGAATTTAGTTTTAGCCGTTGATCCCGGCGTAATCGCCTCACCTAAAGCTTTTAGACGGTATGTGAGTGCTCGGGCCTTCTCCGCAAAAGACACCACATTTCACATGTTTACGAAGTGGCTGATTGCTCAGAATAAGCGAATTTTTACATTGAAATCCTGGGAAGGTATGGCCAAGACCTGTGCTTCTGAAGTAAAAGAGCTTGCTGCACTGAATGAAAACGCTGTCCTGGGGTGGCGCTTTTGGGCTGCTTTTTTAGGGATTGGCTATTTGAGCGGAACAATGATAATCCCCAATATGAAGCTGAGGTTAGAAGATATATTGGCAACTACATACACAGAAAGATTCAAATATAACGAAACCATTCTTGCCCAGAATTTTATGCTCTGGCTAAGCACAAAGCTCCCCGAAGTCGAGGTCGGCAGCCAGCTCCCCTTGGCTCTCTCTGCTGGTCTCCGCACACTGCACGAAATTGGACTCATTAAACTTGAAACATGGTCTGACTCCACTCCTGTCATGCTCTACTATGTAGACGGAGAGCCCATCAACGGATTCACGCATATTTCGGTGAAGGAGGAGATTAACTCATGAAATGGGAACAGTATCGTTCTGTAATGGAACGGTATGCGATTAAAACAGATGATATGGCCACTGAAGATGCCTATTTCATGTCTACTCATATGCCGTTCTCGTCTCTTGAGCTTTTCCGTGGTGGCTATTATGAAAAGGGGAAAATGCCTGCCCCAACAAAGCTGATGAACGAAGATGAGGTTTTCGAGCAACTGATTTATAACCCTGACAATGAACATCGCATGATCATTGTTCGAGGCAATCATGGCACCGGTAAATCTCATCTTATCCGCTATCTGAAAGGCAAGTTTGAACGGAGTCCCTCCACTGTATATAATCCAGCAACTGAGCAGCTGGTTTTCCTACGTCGTTTGAATAACTCTGTTCGCGGTGCTTTCTCTCAGCTGTTGGAGCAGAATGCAATTAAAGATCCAGATGTTGCAGAGAAGCTGCGTAAATTTGTAGTCTCTTCCGATTCCAAAGATGAAGACTCTTTCAAAACAGAGATTTTGTATGCTTATATTGCTGCTGTACGAAACGATGTGTCGGGTGAAACATACAAAGCTGTTAAATGTCGTGATATTGCCAGCTATCTTGCTGATAGCCGTGTAAGTGAACATCTGCTGCGTGAAGGCGGTGCAATATCTAGATGTTATAATGTCATTACTGCCCCGAGCAACCAGATTCTTCAAGACACAACCATTTTCACAGAAGATGATTTCAATGTATCTAAAATCGTCCGCGCTGTAATGAAACAGGGAGATCCCCAAGCGTCCCTCTTTGCAGCCTCCTTGAAAGGCGATGAATTTGAGATTACAAAACTTATCAACTATCTCAATAGGTTTACGAGAGAGGTCATTCAGCGTTGCGCAGACATTTCAAGTGAAAATGCAGAGACAATTTTTGCGCAGCTAAGACGAGATTTGAAAGAGCAAGGTAAAAATCTTACTATTTTTATTGAAGACTTCACCGGCTTTACCGGAATCGATCAGGAACTCATTACGGCGCTTTCTTACGAGCACGGCGGTGACTACGCCGATCTGTGTCGTGTTACTTCGGTAATAGGTATCACTAACGACTATTATTATGCGTTTCGTGGTAATTTCAAAGACCGTGTAACACATCAAATTGAAGTTACAGAACATTCTTATGGCACTGATGAATTTATTATTCAGATGGCTGGCCGGTATTTGAACGCAATTTACTGTGACCCCGCAGCACTCCATAATTGGATTGACTCTGGCGCAGATTTGAGCGAATTGCCAATCAGTGATTTTACACCTCCTTGCGAATGGGATACCACAACCATCGGCAATAAGGAGGTAACACTATATCCATTTAACCGGCATTCACTACTGACTCTGTACGAATCTCTTGCGACGAAAAGCCCGAGAATGTTCTTAAAGAATGTTATTCGCGCTCAGTTAAAAGAATATTTTGATGGCAAGCAGTATGGGGATGGTTGGTATTTTCCACTTAACCCCAGTAACGCTCAGATGTCCAATGACCCACACAGTTCTTCAATCGACCGTTTGGAAAGTATGGGTTCTGACGATAAAAACCGTCTGAAAACATTGTTTGCTATTTGGGGTGACGGTTCTGCCTCCGGTGTGAAAGAAACCGATGGGACACTGCGTTTTGGCGGTCTTAATCAAGCTTTCCTTGCAGATGTGGGATTGACTACTTTTACTGGCATAGGTGAAATTGTGGACAAATCCACGGGGAAAACTGTATCTCCGGCTACTGCATCCGCACCAGTAAAACACAGCGGGAGCACCCCTGTTCATCAAACTACTACTCCGGAGCCTGCCAAGGCTAAACCCCTTGTCGATGGTGCTACAAAGAATTACCTGAAATTTAAGAATGACATCACGGCATGGTTCACCAAGGGTGAGACATTGAAATATGATCCTGACTATCGTGGCTGGCTTCGTACTCTTGTTCGTGGAGATTCCAAACAATGTGGTGCAATCAACTGGCAGGATATTGGTATCCCAGCCTACATTGCAGAAGAGCGCCTTTCTGACCTGGGCTGCTACTATATTGATGATCAAGGTTCTCCCGCAAATATTGATAGATCCATCGTTTACATGGACAGAAGCTCCGAAAGCCGCGATGCTCTGATGGCCTTGAATGAACTGAGTTACGCAAAGGGTTGGGATTTCGAAGGCGCGGCTTATTATCAGCAGAGATTGATTACTTGGTTGGAACGCAGAAAAGCTGAAATCATCGAAAAAGTTACCGCTACTAAGCAGGAGGGAGAACCTCTCCCAGTATTGGAGTGGTGTCTTGCAATCCAATATCTTAAAGCGTGTATCTTGGGGCAAAAGGTTGATACAAGTTCCGCTTATTCAACGATCAGATCTTTGTTCAAAGATTTCAAGAAGGACGATAGCATCAAGAGAGACACCCGTGAGTGGAACGACATGATTCAGTTCGTTCTTAACCGTAAAGCTGACTTTGATAGTGCCTTGACCTTCTTAAAACAAGCTTCGGCAACTACAATGGGTGCGATCCATTTTTCAGTCGATCCCAATGCGAAATCCTTTTATAGAACAGACGAGTTGGTGCTTGCCGCTGAAAAGCTTATGGCTGCTGACTGGGATATCGAAGCAATACTGCCTGGTAGTATCCCGCAGAAGAATCTTCTCTATAATCCTGCTACGCTGTTGAAAGCACTCTATCCAAGCGTTAAAAAGGCTATGGACGCGGATACTCAAGAAGCGGCAAAGGTGGTAGGAAAACTCAAAGATTACATTGGTGAACTCACACAGAACAACCTCATTGGATCTCTGGCTGCTATTCAAGAACTGTTTTCTGTATTTTCTGCGAATGGAATCATAGGAAGTACAGAGCTTAGAGTCAAGTATGAAAAGCCTCCCATTGAAACAGCCAAAACTGTAAAGGGGGCATATCAAGCTGATTAAGGATGCGGCCTCTGTACAAGCAGTAAAGCAGCTGACAGCATACTCTGGTAACTCCCTGCATGTGCTGTATGATTTCCTCCGAGATATCCAGACGATTGCTCAAAAGGCTGATCAGGAAGGAGCGAAGGCCCAAAAGGACATAGCTGTTACTGGCGAGTTTGCTGGCACAGAAGCATTGTCTGAAGCTGCCTTGTCCTCTATGGAAGAACTTTACGTCCAGCTTGAGAATATGGAGGTGTACGAAAATGCTGCTAACTGAGACAATCAAAAACTGTACCTCCGCTATCAAAAAACGCCGAGTAACAATCGAAAATAAGCAGCATGCCGAAACTTATGCAAAAGCGTTGGTACAGCTTGCTCAGGTCACCGCGAGTATTAAAGATACCATTGATTGTGCTGCTGCCATGAAAGAAAAAGGAATTGTTAGCACTTCACTTATGGATGAACTTACTCGCGACGAACTGATGGCTTGTATCGACGATTGCGGCAACGGCGTTTCTGAAATGCGGTTGACCTTGGAAACAGTTAGGCTGCTGAAATCCAAGGGAGATGCTGTTGCAGCACAAATTAGAATCGTATGGCATGATGCTGCTCAGAAATATTCTGATGGTCCAAAAGGCTATTTGTCTATGATTGGTGGTCTATCAAATGACCCCAAACGGGCAAAGAACTTGACAGACAGCATCACTCAAACGGTTGCTGGAAATCCATCCATCAAAGCAGTAAACAGCCTGGTTTCCTATGTGGCGGAAGCAAAGCAAATTACTGATCAATTCTCTTTGAACCCTGAAATCGAAGACTTCTTAAAGAAGGTCTCTTCTCAGCGGGCTACGGTTTTGGATTTGACTCCCAATATCATGACATGGCTCAAGGAAAAGAATCTCACAGGCAAGCTGAAGATTAGATTTTAGAAAGGAGAGTGACAATGACTATTCTTGAAACGATTAAAGCTGTGCTTTGTAAGGAGAAAGATGGATTGACCTGTAAAGAAATAACAAATCGCATACTTTCTGAGAAATTATATGTTTTTAATACAGCAGATCCAAACTCAATTGTTGGACATAGTCTCCGCAGACATTGTCAGGGACTCGATTTTCCATCAGCACATCCGGTTAAATATTTCTACATTGTTTCTGGCAAACGTGGGACAGCCGTTTACTCACTTATAGAACCAACATTTACTACTTCAGGTGATGGTATTTCAAAAAAGCCTCCTATATCCTCTGCATTAGACCTGTTACCAGAGGAGAAAATACAAAAGTATTATAATGAACATAAAGAAAGTATAAAAAGTCAACTTCTTGATATGATTCTTAATAGTGATCCAAGCTTTTTTGAGCATCTTGTAGTTAAGCTTCTTCTTGCTTTAGGATATGGTTACGGAACAGATGCAGGACAAGTTGTAGGCAAATCTCACGATGGTGGAATTGACGGAATTATCAATGAAGATAAACTTGGCTTGGACAAAATTTATATTCAAGCCAAACGTTATGTGTCAAGTCACAATGTTGGATGCAAAGAAATACAGGCTTTTTCTGGAGCAATGAAAAAAGTTACCAAGGGAGTTTTTATTACAACGTCCAGTTTTACCAAAGAGGCGAGAAAGGAAGTCTTAGAGCAAGTAGGAAAGCAAATTGTACTAATTGATGGTGCACTGCTTACTGATTTAATGTTGCGTAGCGGTGTAGGCGTTCGATGTGTGCAAACATTTGGCACTTACGAAATTGACACGGACTTTTTCGGTACTGCTTAAACAGAAGAGATAAATATGACGGCAACGGATAAAAAACGGACCCAAAAAGTTATTTCAACTTTCTTTGGGACCGTTTTTTATATTGTTTTTCAAAAATCTATTTTGTAATAGCCTCTTAAACTATAAATCAGTCATAGACTTCACATATTCCGTAAGAGCGGAGAAATCAACCTTCGTATCATGGTTCCAAGAAAGACGGATAGCCTCACTCACTCGTGCTTCATTCAGACCCATAGCTGTTAATACATAACTTGGAGCGTGGCTGCCGGAGTTACAGGCCGAACCATTGGAGAAAGCATAATCCTCTTTTACCGCAAGGAAGATGCCCTCTGCATCAACACCGTGGAAACTAATATTTACAGTGGAGGGCAAGCAGTGTTCCTGGTCTCCGTTCAATGTATAGTTCAGACCTTCCACAGCTTCCAGGAATCTTTGTTTGATTGCTCTACAGCTTTTCATGTGGGCGTCAGATTCCTTATCGCTCAGCTGCGCTGCGAGGGCGAAGCCTGCAACCAAGGCCACCGGTGTGGTTCCCGGACGGTATCCGCGTTCCTGCTGGCCGCCATACATGAGCGGTTTGACGGGAGGCCGTCTATATGTACGATCGCGCCGCATAATAAATGCGCCAATCCCCTGGGGACCGCTGATCTTATGGGCAGTGATACTGAGCATATTGTATTTGGTATTTCGCAAGCTATCATTCAGCTTACCAAAACCTTGTGTGGCATCAACATGAAAATATGTCTTGGTTCCTGCTAATGCTGCACCAACCTCTTCAATAGGCTGTATCACGCCGGTTTCGCTATTGACCTGCATCATAGAAACAAGCAGAGTTTTGTCCGTGACGAGGCTGAGAATCTGCTCCGGTTTGATTCGGCCAGACGCATCAGGAGAAACAAAATCCACGACACAACCTTTTTTTTGCAGGTGTTTCATTGTTTCCAAAACAGACTTGTGCTCAATGGATGTGGTAATAAAGTGATTACGGCTACTCTCAAGAGCGTAGTCAAGTAGCCCAAGAACCGCCATGTTATTACTCTCGGTGGAACCGCTTGTAAAGAAAACGTCTGAACTATCCACAGCCAAAATCTCCGCAATGGATTTTCTTGCAGAGGAAACAATTTCTTTGGCATCTGTACCAAAGATGTGAGTTCTACTATCTGCGTTGCCATAATGAAAGCGATATACTTCAATCATTCTCTCCAGAACTCTTTCATCTATCGGAGCAGAAGCGTTGTAGTCAAGATAAACAGCCATTATGCTTCCCCCTTCGGAAGAGCTGATTTGAGCAGATCGGAGCAATTTTTCAGAACATCTCTTGTGCTGTAATGGTTGATACCTCTGTTCAAATGCAGCCTGAAATACTTTGCGAGGGTCTTTTCATCATCACCGAGCCCATCGTTAATGCAACGTTGACGGATGACCGCTTCGTAGATTTCAGAATACTCACCAGCAAAAGTAGACCAATCCATTTCTACATTACTGTCGGATAACGGATCGATGCCACCAGGAACAGACGGTTCAGCCAATGACCAGCAAAGCGCCCACCGACAAAGAACATTCCAGTTCTGAACTCCGGTTTTGGCTTTTATGCGAATAAGCCTGTCCTTTTCGGGCTGTGATAATTTGAAATGCTTTACAATCATGAATCACACCTCCCCAAAATAACCGTGAACAATAGAGGTACACTGTTCCTCTTCACGGTAAAGGAGTGTATAATAATCGACCACATTATCTCGGATGAGATCGAGGTAGCGACCATAAATTTCTTCATCCGTAGACAGAACCATTACCTGAGAGCTTGCTGCTGGCAGATATTTGGTTACAAAGTTGGCTCTGTGGGAAGAGTCCAAACGGGCCATAGGGGTGTCGATGATAACAGGGGCTTTGTAGCCGGAGGTTAGAGCCAATGCCCACACAATGGCGACCGCAAACATCTGCTGTTCTCCGGCAGAGAGCTGACTCTTTAGAAGCTCATTACCATCCAGATCAAGAATGGTAACATCCAAGGTTCGGGGGGCAATCTTGATCTCACTTACCAAAGAATCCTTTTCGACAAGTTCAAGGAAACATCTTGTTGCTGTGCTGGATAACTTTTCGACTTTCTCGCGTTGCAAACGCACCTTAAACTCACGAAGAACCTCGATGGACATTGCCGCATACTTTACAATGCGGGCGTTGTCATCATTTGCGTGTTCCCTTTCAGCAATAGCTTTGATTAGCTGAATACGCTTCGATACGAGTGATTCTCTCTGGCGTTTTAAGCTCTCAATGGACTCTAGTTGGCGTTTATACTCAGTATCTGCAAGATTTTTTTCTGCTTCGATAGATTTCAGAGCGTCATAAAGCT
This sequence comes from uncultured bacterium, assembly GCA_905215055.1. GTDB lineage: Bacteria > Bacillota > Clostridia > Oscillospirales > Acutalibacteraceae > Acutalibacter. The sequence continues at coordinate 14,544 of CAJMOH010000001.1, read as the reverse complement.
GCATAGCCAACGTTTTTTCATCCGTAGCCCCCAGGTGTGCATCAAGGCTCATCAATTCGCTCTCTTGAGCGTCCACACGATTTACAAGTGTATCAATCCGCTGGGTAATATTCTGAAACATTTCTGTGATTAGCCTCTTATAGAGCATCATGCTGGTTGCGGACATGTTCTTTATAGTTTTCTCTGTCGCACTCTTGGAAATATGTGTAACTAAAACCTCATTAACAATATTTTTAACCGTTCTAAGATCTGACGGATTAAGGCCACATGCAGTAAGCCTTTCAAGAATTTTCCGATGCAGATCTACAATGATTCTATCTGAATAGAGCTTCGCTTCAGTTTGCTGGGATGAAAGCTCGTTTTCATAAGACTGCGTAACTAAGCTGCGGCACATAAAAAGAGGTGTAGACGCATCCACAGTTAGTTGCATAATTTCTTCTTGAACCCTCTCAACTTCAGAAGAAATTTTTTGCATCTCAGCCTTAATTGAATCACGGTTCCGGCTTAGATCTCCACCGGAAGACCAGAACTCCTTTTCTTTAGCTTCATACGCAGCGGCCAGAGTTTCGCACCTGCGTTCTAGCGCATTTACTTGTTTGGTGGATTCTGCGAGACGGAGATCAATATCGGCAATTTGTCGTTCGACATCTTGATAGCCTACGTTCTCTTCGCTGCTTTCAAAAGCAGCAAGAGCCTTTTTTTTGCGGCGAATTACCTCGTCTGCGTGGTCGATAGCTTTTTCAATAGAAGAGACACCAATTGCAGATTTTATAGAACTTTTAATCTGTTCAAAGGATGTATCATCAGCGAGTTGCGTAATTTTCTCGTTGTTAAAAAAGAAGAAGCGAGCAATACCAAAAGGCAAGATTTCTTCAATGTAATAACTCCAACTCTCTCCCAGGTATTTGTCCACCATACCATCTTTTTCAACGACAATCTGCTGATCCACTTTTTTCCCCTTCGCAGTCCATGACCGTTTAACCCGTAGGGATGTCCCATCGTCTAAGCACAAGGAGACTGCAACATAAGTTTCGTCATCGGTGGCGTGTTTATTGATATGGTCAATTAGCATTTTGTCATATGACCTGGCTTTTTCCTGGATGTATTTCAATGCCTGTTTGCCATAAAGAGCAATCAAAATACTGTCATGAAACGTGGTTTTGCCTCTACCGTTCAGACCACCAACCAGAGTAATATTGCGATTACCGATTTGATCCGTGAGACACATCTCGTGAGTGCCTTTGTATATACCGAAATTGTGAAGCTCCACTTTAGTAAAATACATGCTCGCTCACCTCAATCCACGAAATCTTTCGGGCTTGCTTCATCCGTAATGCCAGAGATTCTATGAGCACGCGCAGCTGCGATAGCTTCGGCATCAGCCTCGTTACGATAGAATGCCTTTTTGATTTCTTTTTCAAAATTTAGAATAACATTGCGCTTGTTTGATATAGCAGCGGCCTTGGCCTCTGTGTCCAGCAGTGCCCGCTGCATTTCAGCTAATAGTTCTTCTTCTGGGTACATTTCAGTGCATACTTTTTTGAGTAGTTCGGCTTCCGGCGCACCAAAGTATTTGTTCTTACTAATGACACCATCAGAGTATTTCTTTCCAGTGACTTCTTCGTAAATTCTGGGCAGAGAATCATCAAATTCGTGAAACTCATCAAGCCAAATCTGCCGAATAAACTTGAGTTCTTCCATCGTAATCAATGGAACATTCTTAATTTCATCTGGCCCGATCTTATGTACAAGGAGTTCAACTTCCAGCAATCTGCGCAGAAAATACTCTCGGGTTTCTTTTGTATAAGGGCCGTGAACAAGACGATTGTTATACCATTGTAAATGACCATCCCGCTTGCGAAAATCACGACGGTCACGGTCTGTCTTCAAATCACCGTGTCCAGCAATATCGTTGCGGAACTCAAGCATAGGAAGCATCCACGCTTTTTCTTCATCGTTCTGAATCATCGCAGCCATCGACTTGTCCTCAGTGACCATCGTGCAAACCCAACACCCGAAACGACTGTTGCCGCAACTGGGAGTAGAGGTGTCAATTACGAGAGGACATTCTCCGTCTGTGGAAGCGCCGCTGTACATGGCCAGGAGATCTTTATTGGAGTGCCCCCAAGGATTTGGAACCTGAACGAGATATTGCCAGACATTGTCGTTCAGCCAATTTTCAATAGGTGTGAAAACATAGGAATTTGGGAAAGAACCATTAGGACTGAGATGTGCTCTGTAACGCTTTTTTTCGTATCCTTCCAGGACGGCTTTGCGGACAGCACTCTCTGCTTTGCGGGATCCAAGAACCATTATGGCCTCGCTTTCAGCATTAAGGATGCTCTTAATAAAGCGATTCGATGCGTCAATCTTCAATCTATCAGTACACCAACGAAAGTCTCGACGAGGGTAGGGGTATCCGCGTCCAATCAAATTAACCCAAAATGTATTTGTGGTTGCTGGAGTCAGTCTGTGGGGAACAATGGGCAGTCCCTGCTCTTTTGCAGTTTTCTCCATCTTTTTGAGCGATTCCGTTGCCCAAATCGCCACTACAGGAGACTCAACTAAAGTGTCTGTGCTAATAACATGTACAGTTTTTTTGAGCTTCTCTTTGGGTAGTTCCTGGAGCGCATACCAAACAAGCTGAACAACGGCAGTAGAATCTTTACCGCCACTGTAACCGCAAATCCAAGGAATCATATCTTCAAGATACAGCTCCTTAATGATTTCTATCACGGACCTTATATCTTTTTTTGTCAGATTCATTTTACATACCTACCGTTTCGAGTAATACATTTTTCATATAACAAGACATTGCTCGTTGCGTTGATCTGTTGGCAGCTACTTTACCATTGACAAACACAAGATTTTTCCATGCAGGATTTGTTTTTCTCCAATCGATGGAATCAAGTTGTTTCAGATGATTTTCCCATTTATCCGGGTCCATTTGAACAAGTGCATTTCCTGCGAAACCCAATGCAACTAGCGTAAGACTAAGTGAACAAATATAATCTTTACGAACATCGGAGGACTTTAATTCACCAGATCGGACCTTCAACCATTCGGGAATATGTTTTCCAACGGAGTTCCAATATCTTTCTGCAAGATTAATTTTCTCTTGGAGAGGAAGGTCAATTCCGTTGAGCAATTCATTGGTTGCCGTACAGATAGCACTTAGAGTGAATAGAGCCTTGGAGCGATTCGAGATTGCAGTTCGTTCCTTTTCAACAAGCCCTTTGAATACGCCAACCTCCTCAATTACTTTTTTGGCGACTATAGATGACTCTTCCCGTGAATTGAAGAGAATGTTGATTGATCTTGTAGGCTTAATTGCATACCTATTCAAGTCCGAAAACATTTGTTGGGAACGAGTCAAACCTTCATCACGATAGAACACAACGGAGATATGTTCATTCTTCAACGAGGGGTTAATTTTAAGTGCTTCCGCTATGGCTGCACGCCGGTGTTGTCCATCGTTTATTAAAAATCTAGACGTCATAGAAATGCTAATTATGCCTACCTGCGGTGTGGCCTCAGATACCGATTGAAAATCCATGCTTCCGTCTACTGAAACAGTCAATGCAGAAAACACATAGCTGTCTGGATTGGATAAAATATAATCTCTAATTTCTGGAATCCGAGTCTTGTTCAATATACGTTGAGATCTGACCTCAGGAGGGAGCTCCTCGTCTGCAAATTGAAAGATTCTTGCAATCACTTCTAAGGGGACCATTGAGACATAGTATTCCCTCTGCGCTTGAATCCCTCGTACAGCTGGAAAGACAAAAGCGGCACTACGCATACTGATGGTTCCTTTCTGCTTTGGTGTCTACCTATAGCATGATGTTCTTATTATACACCATGGAGGAAGTCTTGTAAACGATGATTAGACATCTTATGTTTGTCTTATTAGAACAAACAATCACAAACAAAAACATTGCCACCTTAAGGGAAACAAAAAACGTTCAAAGAACGCATAGCCGCAGAATAGAATTCTGCGTTCACGGGGTTGGGGGTATAGTCCCCCAGAATCAGCATATGGCATTTGGATAGCGATAAGCTGCCATCCCATTGGGGAGTGGCAGCTATGCCGCAGCTTGTTATGGCGCTTTTTCCATCGTCGCTCGCCTGGACGGGAACGTACCCGCATGGCTGGTATTGACTTTTCAAGCTACAGGCTGAACGTCTTTTTCCCCGTTCATCCCATAGCCCAGGAAAAAGGGCCGATAGCTTCACGCTTCAAAAAATTTTTTCAATTTTTTTCTCAGGCGCACCATCCGAAGGTTGACCGCCTTTTGCGTGAGGCCGGTTTTCTCAGCGATCTCATACCCGTTGTAGCCGGACATCTTCAAAAAGGCGATTTGGATGGTGAGCTTGTCCTCCTTGGAGAGGATACGCAGCAGTTCCATGTCCTCAATGCTGTCCATGAGGGATTCCACATCCTCTACGGGCAGTTCCAAGTCCTGCGCCGAAACCAAATCCACATAGGGCTACCACTCCGCCTGCCGCTGCAGGTACCGGCGCTCCCGGTTGAATTCGGCCCAGTCGTATGTATGCAGGCGCTGGATGGTTTCCTCGTCCACACCCAACTCCCGGAGTTTCTTTTCCTCTGCTTCCTTCCATTTGAGCCACTTCTTTTCGGCTCTGGCTTTGTTATAAGCCATGGCTGTTTTCCTCCGATCAATCTGAAATTTGAAAAAATTCAGATTGTCGGGGGCGGTGGCCTGCCGCTATGTGTTCTGAGCCATGACCTCCTTCTGCAAAAGTAAAAAAAGCGCACTCGTCCCTGGACGAATGCGCTTGATAGGGCTACCTCGTTGGAAAATCCACAATATGGATGCTTATGGGAAAGTGATAATACTCGAAAAAGGGCTGCAGCTTCGGGTGAAGCTGCAGCCCAAATCATATGATGCGGTTTCCAACGCCGCATTGCTGGCATCCCCTCTATGCGGGGGAACCCGGCAACCTCCTGTTATACCAGTTTTCCCCAGCCAAATTCAGATGGGGCCAGTATAAAAAGGGGAAACTATTTTCTTACTATCTTTCTCCTTCGAATTACATATTTCGTAATGGCTTATTCTACAAATTACGACAAAGGCCGTTTTCTACTTGGCTGAATAGGTCAATCGGTAGCCGTTTCCCCGCTGAGTGGCCTCGTCGACGATTTGGCAGGCGGAGTCCGGCTGGTCCAATTTCAGCTTCTCCCGCAACCTATTTATATAGGCTGCCACTTCTTCTTCGCCGTGGTCTGCGTCGGGATGAGACCAAACAGCGTTGTGGAGGAAATCTGCGGGTAAAGCCTGGTTTGGGTGCTCGACAAGCAATCCGAGGATTTCGAATTCCCTGCGGGTCAAGTCTACCATGACTCCGTTGATGGTCACCTCCTGCTTGGGCTGGTCGATCCGCAGCGAACCGAATTCATAGACCTTTCCCGGCCCATGGTATGGGTGGTACTCATATTCAGCAATCATGTTCTTGAGCTGTTCAACCATGCGGTCAGCTTCTTCATCGCTGCACTCGATAATAATCATTTTAGGCATTGTGGCGCTCCTTTCGCTACGTTGATGATGGGGATGGATTTTCTCTGTGCATATCGGTATGTCTGATAGGCCCCGCCATATTGGCGGATAATATAGGAGACCAAGCAATCCGCTTGATCTACCATCCAGCGGTTCCGTTTGGAGATCGCTGCTTTGTAATGGGCATATTCTAAACCCTCCGGCATGAGAATTTCATCGTACACGGCTTGCAAATAGCTTTTTTCTGCATTTATTTTGTCCGATAAATACGGGATGACTAAGCATAGCTGTATCTCTTTTTCAGGATGCCTTTTCTTCAAACTGCGGACAGCACTGGCACAGAGCGCATCAAACTGGCCCATACCTCCGTTCAGGAACACCAACCGGCTGCCCATCTCCACAAGGCTTTCCAGGGTATTTTTGATTTTTTCCTCAATTTTAGACTCAAAAACCTGCCTGTGGCCGGCAAACGTGCATACAAACTCCTGATTTGGCACTTGATCATCCTCGCAAAACGGAAAAAACGAAACCTGATATCTTAGCGAATCGCTAAACACTTTCATTATATACTTAGCCGTATGCGAAGGTCAAGCGGGTAAAATATATCTGTACGCTAAGTTCGAGAATAAAGCGAGGTGAAATGGGATGTTTGATTTTGGGAACCACTTGCGGATGCTGCGGGAACGGTATGGCATTTCTCAGGAGGAACTTGGGCGGAGAGTAGGCCGGGCCGGATCGGTCATCAGCAACTATGAGAACAATATCAAGATCCCTACGCTGGATGTCCTTACGACCATGGCTCGGATTTATAACGTGTCGCTGGATTACCTGGTCGGCTTTGATAAGAAAGACCAGGTGATACTGGAGGGCATGACCGATGGGCAGCGGGAACTGATCCATCGGCTGGTAAAAGAATTGAAGGAGAGCACCAAGCCGAAAAACGGCGGCTTGTCTGCTGACCAGCAGGAAATCTTAAACCTCATTATGCAGGAGTTTTCGAAATAAATTCTATGTTACTTTTATTTAGCAACAGAAGAAGCCCTCACGATAATTGTGAGGGCTTCTTTATGTTTTTATTACTCCAACAGTATGTCTTTTAGTTTTTGTTTCCTTCTATACTCTAATGGATTCATTTGAAACTGCTGCCGGAAAACCTCTGCAAATTTGCCTTGTTTAGTGTATCCAACTTGTGAAGCAATTTCGGAGATAGGAAGTTTAGTTTCAACCAACAGCTTTTCGGCCACGCTCATACGCAAATCCCGCAGGTAATCAGAGACGTTTTTCCCATACACTCCACGGAAATAGTTTTTCAGGCTGGTTTCGCTGATTCCGAATTGCTGGGCAATTTCCTTCATTGGAATATGCTTTTTCAAATCGGCAGTTAGCATCTGCTCGGCTTTCTTGGCTATCTCCACCTGTACGCTGGTGTAAAAAGCAAGTGCTTTTTCTGGAGAAACATTTCTTTCGTCCAAAAGTTGGTGTAGCAAGTCCAAAACACAGAGCTTCATGTGGAAAGCAGAAGGTGACTCATAGAGCTGCCACAAGCGATTCAGTGTTTTTCTCATTCCGCTGGCCACTTCTGCGATATAGGTTTCTTTCTTTTCAAAATAGATTTCTGGCATACGGGACAAATCCAAATGGAAAAGTTCAACGACATTCCTGTTAGATTCGGTGAAAAACTCCGGGTCAAAGTACATGGTAATTCCATGATAATACCTTGTAGGGAAATAGGACTCGCTCTGTGAAGTCTGCTTGCTGATACAAAAATCATTTTCTTTGAGATAGATATAGGAATTATCATCTAAGAGCAGTTCAATTCTTCCGCCAACGCAGTAATTAAACTGTAGCGGATGAAACTCGGCATTCTCGGCAATCTCACCCGGCAGAGAACGTGCATGGATGTCAAAGAAAATCAAGTGCATATAGGGCAAGATATTGTAAAGGCTTGTCCGGCTGATTCCCTCTGCTGAATTGATTGTAAATGACACGCTATCTGGCCCTTTTTGTAATTCTACATTTGAGCTGGCCAAGTAGTTATCAAGCATTTGATTTAAGATTTTTCCCATTACAACCACCGTTTTTTGCTTGATTTTGATGCACACTGTGCTTGCTGTTAATATTATCTCTTTTTTTCGTTGCCCTGTCAAGTTAAAAACTCGTTGCTATTTGGGGCTGAAATACTGAAACAGGGATAGAACCAAAACTGCCTTCTATGCTATACTGTGTTGTGGTTAGCTAAGCCTAACTCATAAAATGTATAGGAGGATTCAAACAATGAGCAACAAATTGCAGGGCAAAGACTTAATCAATATCGGCATCTTTGCCGCCATCTACTTCGTGGTAGTTTTTGCCGTGTCCATGCTGGGAGTTATCCCCATCTTTATCCCCTTGCTGGATGTGCTGGTGCCACTGATTGGGGGCATTCCTATGATGCTGTACTTCTCCAAGATTAAAAAGTTTGGAATGCTGACGATTTCCGGTTTACTGGAGGGCATTTTAATGCTGCTGACCGGAATGGGCTATTGGTGTATTCTCACCGGGTTGGTTTTCGGGTTGATTGCAGATTTTATGCTGAAGCGTTCCGGGTATAAGAGTGCAAAGATGGAAATCCTGGCACACGGAGTTTTTTCCATCTGGGTATTTGGAGCGTTTATCCCCATCATTATGACACGTGACAGCTATTATGAAAAGTTGATTCCTACTTTCGGGCAGGAATATGCAGATACTCTAATGGGATATATGCCAGATTGGATTTTGCCCGTGATGATTGTGGCTGCATTTGTGGCCGGTATCATTGGCGGGTTGATTGGGCGCAAAATCTTCAAAAAGCATTTTGAACGGGCGGGGATTGCGTAATGGGTTCTGAACTCCTTGCAAGCCAAAAGCAGAACGCAGGACTTCCTTTTGATCCCCGGACAAAGCTGGCGGTTTTGGTTACAATGGTGCTGCTTGTTTTAGGCGGTTCCTTTCAAACGGAGATGTTTTACATACCGGCCATTGTCCCTCTCATCATATTGCTGTTATCAAAGATGTGGAAAGGCGCCGCCATCTACTTTGTTGTGTATGGCTCATCTATTTGCCTGCAGGAGTTCTGGCTGGCAAGCATTCCCGGCATTGCAAGGTATCTCGTGATGATCATCGTAGGCCTATTGCTTTATTTTGGGCCAAGTATCGCAATGGCCTACTATGTTGTTACCACCACCACGGTCAGTGAGTTTATTGCGGGAATGGAGCGCCTGCATATGCCAAATCAGATTACAATTCCTATGGCTGTGATGTTCCGCTTTTTCCCCACTGTAATGGAGGAATGGCACGCTATTGGAGACGCAATGAAAATGCGCGGGATCCGTCTGTGCGGAGGGAAAGCCGGTTCTATTTTGGAGTACCGGCTTGTCCCCATGCTGATGTGCAGTGTCAAGATTGGCGAGGAACTATCCGCTGCATCGCTGACCCGTGGATTAGGCGGCCCGGTAAAGCGAACAAATATCTGCGACATTGGAATCCATGTGCAGGATGTTTTTATGCTTTTGCTCTGCGTTGTGGGATTGGCAGTACAGATTGGTCTATGGATAAGGGGGTGAGCTGATGATTGAATGCAAAAATGTCTGTTTTTCTTACCGTTCCAATAGTGAAGACACGGAGGCTTCGCAAAATGACGGTACTTTGAAGAATATTTCCTGTTCTATCGAGGACGGCTCCTTCGTTTTACTCTGCGGCGCTTCCGGCTGTGGAAAAACAACTTTGACAAGGCTGTTCAATGGGCTTATCCCCCATTACTACGAGGGGGAACTGACGGGGCAGGTACTATTGGATGGCAAGGAGTGCAAAGACCTCTCCCTGTTTGAAATATCGGAAAAAGTCGGCTCTGTATTTCAGAATCCTCGCAGCCAGTTCTTCAATGTGGATACCACGTCTGAGATTGCCTTTGGCCCGGAAAATCATGGTCTGCCTGAGCAGGATATACGAAACCGGGTGCAGCAAGTGGCCGAGCAGCTCAATCTCAATGGACTACTGGACAGAAGCATCTTCTCCTTGTCCGGCGGAGAAAAGCAGAAAATTGCCTGCGGCTCTGCTGCGGCTATCCAGCCGGAAGTTTTCGTATTCGACGAGCCATCGTCTAATCTGGACGCCTATGCCATTGAAGATCTGCGAAAGTTATTGAAAGTTTTGAAAGCAGAAGGAAAGACGGTTATTATTGCGGAGCACCGCCTCTACTATCTCTACGATTTAGCAGACCGTGTTCTCTACTTAAAAGATGGAGAGATTGCTGGCGATTACTCGGGTAGGGAGTTTTCTGAGCTTGCAGAATCGCAGCGAGAGGCAATGGGGCTTCGCCCTTTGACGCTTTCCAGCCTGCGGCAAGTTACACACGAAAAAAGAACAGCTGCCGGCCCGTCTTGGAGAATGAAAGATTTTCATTTTTCCTATCGAGACAGCAAGGAGGAAACGCTTTGCTTGGATAACACTGAACTGTCCCCTGGGCGTGTTACGGCGGTGATTGGCCACAACGGAGCTGGAAAAACCACTTTTTCCCGGTGCTTATGCGGTTTGGAAAAGCGGTGCAGCGGCAGCTTGCAGCAGGAAGCAAAACAATACGGGCGCAAGCAGCGCCTGAAGCTGTGCTATATGGTCATGCAGGACGTAAATCATCAGCTTTTTACAGAAAGCGTCAAAGAAGAAATCCTCATCAGCATGCCAAAGAACGATGCGTTTTCGGATGATGAAAAGCGAATTGACTCTATTCTGGATGAAATGGATTTGCTCCAATTCAAAGAAAGCCATCCCATGGGCCTTTCAGGAGGGCAGAAACAACGTGTAGCGATTGCGTCTGCGATTGCTTCGGAGCGCCCCATCATTCTTTTCGACGAGCCGACCAGCGGGCTTGACCTGAACCATATGAGGCAGGTAGCAGAGGCTATCAATCGGTTGGCTGTTTCTGGCAAGACGATTGTGATTGTTACCCATGATCCGGAGTTCATCCTGCGCTGCTGCGATCAGGTGCTCCATATTGAAAATGGGCGTACTGCAGAAAACTATGCGTTGGATACAAAAGCAGATCGTGACCGTCTGCTGCGATTTTTCCTTGGGGAAAGTAAGGAGGTGCATCAATCCATGGAAAAGCAAAAGAAACAATCTTCCCTTGGCACTCTTTGGAGCTGGGGGAAGGCTCATCATGGCAAGTTCATTGTTAGTATCATTCTGGCAATCCTCGGCGTGGCTTGCCAAATGATACCCTATTTCTGCGTTGTCAATCTTATTGCGAAAATGTTTGCGGGAGAAACTGACTTCTCTGCATACCTGCCTGTATGTCTTGCGGCTTTGGCCGGATATTGCGGGAAGGTACTTTTTTCAAACCTATCAACGGTAATTTCCCATAATGCGGCGTATAGTACGCTGCGGGATTTGCGGGAGCGTGTTGTGGAAAAACTCGCAAAGGTTCCGATGGGTACGATTTTGGACACCCCGTCCGGCCACTATAAAAGCATCATTGTTGACCGAATCGAGGGCATGGAAGTTCCGTTTGCCCATCTCCTGCCGGAAATGACCTCAAATATGCTGGTGCCTCTGTTTATCATTGTGTACCTGTTCGTTTTGGATTGGCGGATGGCGCTCCTTTCCCTGGCAACCTTGTTTATTGGGCTGGTTATCATGTCCATCGGTATGCGGAACTATGCCACAGAAGGCGCAGGCGCAATGGCTGCCAGCAAGAAAATGGCAGATGCTGTTGTGGAGTATATCGGCGGTATTGAGGTAGTCAAAGCATTCAGCCAGTCGGCAGGTTCCTATGAGAAATATGCGGATGCTGTCCGGGGCAACGCAGATTACTACATAAGATGGATGGCTAACAGCCAGAAAACCATGTGTTCCTATAATGCGGTAATTCCATCTGTGCTTCTCAGTGTCCTTCCGGGTGGTATGGCTCTATGGCTTTCCGGTAGTTTGGAAACTATGACCTTTATGGCGGCGATTATCTTTTCTCTTGGCCTTGTGGGGCCAATCATGGAGGCTTTTTCTTTCACAGGCTCTTTGGCTATGCTGGGAAAAAATACAGAGGAAATCGACAGTATCTTAAATGCCGAAGAGCTGCACCACGCCAATAAGCCGGTTGCGCTTGACGATTTGGAAATTGAACTAAAGAATGTAGCTTTTTCTTATGATAAACAGCAGGAAGTCTTGCATGGTATAAATCTTTCTATTCATCCCGGAACCATGACCGCCCTTGTGGGGCCTTCCGGTTCCGGCAAGTCCACAGTTGCAAAACTGATTGCGGGATATTGGGATGTCACAAGCGGCAGCATTACTTTGGGAGGGCATGAACTGACAGAGATTCCTTTATCACAGCTTGCCGCACAGATTTCCTATGTGTCCCAGGATAACTACCTGTTTAATCGCAGTATCCGTGAAAATATCCGCATGGGAAAGCCCGATGCTTCCGATGAGGAAGTGGAACAGGCGGCAATCCGAAGTGGCTGCGACAGCTTCATTCATGGTTTGGATAAAGGTTATGAAACGATTGTCGGCAGCAGCGGTTCCCAGCTTTCTGGTGGTGAACGCCAGCGTATCGCTATTGCCCGCGCTATGCTGAAAGACGCTCCCATCGTGATTTTAGACGAGGCCACAGCTTTCATTGATCCAGAGAATGAAGCAATCGTCCAGAAAGCAATTTCTGCATTAACTGCCGGAAAGACACTGGTTGTAATTGCCCACCGGCTTTCTACAATCACAGGAGCAGACAATATTGTGGTAGTCAATGCCGGAAATATTGAGGCACAAGGCACCCATGAGCAATTGCTGGCTCATTGCCCACTTTACAAGGATATGTGGCAGGCACACATTGGCGCCAGAGACGAAGCCTAAGGAGGTGTTTTCATGCTTGGCACATTAAAGAAAATATTTACATTTGCAGGTAGTCGGAAAGGGCTCTTGAAAAAATCTCTTTTCTTTTCCCTGCTTAACGGTATCTTTGCATCCCTTCAATTTGGCGCACTCTACTTCATCGTGGATGCCTTAGCTTCTGCCAATCATAGCATTACTTCCGTATGGCTATCCCTTGGCATGATGATATTGTCAATTGCCGGACGGATTTTCGCTTCGTTTTTCTCTATGAATGAGCAGACAGTAGTAGGGTATGGCATGGTTGCGGATAAGCGCATTTCGATTGGTGACCGGCTGCGCTATATTCCGATGGGATATTTTAATAAGAATAACATCGGCACCATAACCGGAATTGTGACCACCACTTTAGGGGATGTGGAAAGTTCAGCACCCGTAGCATTGGTCAACATGATCGGCGGATTTTTCAACTCCGTTGTTCTTATTCTGTTCCTGCTATTTTATAATTGGCAACTTGGACTTGTCGCTCTTGTGGGTGTTGTATGCTATCTGCTGGTGACAGAAGCTGCCACTCGAAAATCAACTTCCACAGCGGAAAGAAGGCAGAGCGCACAGCGGGGATTGGTAGAAGCTGTTTTGGAATACATCCAAGGCATGGGTGTGGTAAAGTCATTTGGTTTTGAAAAGGATAGTTCCCAATCTATTGCTGCTGCGATCCAGGATAGCAACAAAGGCAATTTGAAGTTGGTTTATGCAGTGGCCCCATATATTGCTTTACAGCAGTTGGTCGTGCGAGTGTTCAGTGTCCTTCTGTTAATATTGACACTATACCTTTATACTGCGGGAGCATTTTCCTTTGTCTATGGTGTTCTTTTTGTTGTGTTATCCTTTATGGTGTTCAACAGCCTGGAAAGCGCGGGCAGCCAGATTACCATGTTGCAAATGCTTGCTTCGTCCATTGATACCGCAAATTCTGTGGATGATACGCCGGTTATGGATGAGAACGGTGCGGAAATCACGCCAAAGACTACGGACATTGTATTTGAAGATGTGGATTTCTCCTACTCTACCCGTAAGATTTTAGACCATGTGAGCCTATCTATTCCTGAAAAAACGACTACAGCGATTGTTGGGCCATCCGGTTCCGGCAAAACGACCATGTGTAATCTGATTGCTCGATTTTGGGATGTGAACGCTGGGAAAATCACCATTGGCGGTACAGATGTGCGTGACTTCACGCTGGACAGCCTGATGAAGAATATCTCGATGGTGTTCCAGAGCGTATACCTCTTTGCGGATACGATTGAAAACAATATCAAGTTTGGCTGTCCGGACGCCACTCATGAGCAAGTAGTGGAGGCAGCTAAAAAGGCTTGCTGCCATGACTTTATTTCTGCTCTACCGGATGGGTATAGCACTGTGATCGGTGAGGGAGGCGGCACCTTATCAGGCGGTGAAAAGCAACGCATTTCCATTGCCCGTGCCATGCTGAAAAATGCGCCCATCATTATTTTGGACGAGGCCACGAGCAGTGTTGACCCGGAGAACGAAGATCAGCTGCAGCAGGCAATTGAAGCATTGACCCACGACAAGACCATCATCATGATTGCCCATCGGTTGAAAACCGTTCGGAACGCCGACCAAATTCTTGTGCTGAATCATGCTCACATTGTCCAGCGAGGCACTCATGCAGAACTGATTCAGCAAAAAGGACTTTATGCCGATTTTGTATCTGCCAGACAAGAAGCCATTGGCTGGAAGCTGGTTCAGTAGTTTCAGGAGGAATGTTATTTGACTCTAACATCGTCTATGGAGGATTATTTGGAAGCAATTTTGGTAATCCAGCAAAAACGTGGAGCGGTACGGTGCGTAGACATCTCTGAGCAGCTACAGGTAACAAAGCCATCAGTCAGCCGAGCAATTAAGGAACTTGCCAAGGGCGGATATTTGATGAAGGATGAGAATGGCACGATTTCTTTAACAGGAACAGGAGAGCAAACCGCAACGATGATATATGAGCGCCACCGCTTTTTTAAGCAGCAGCTTATTGATTTAGGCGTGGACCCCAAAACTGCGGAGACAGACGCCTGCAGAATGGAACATGGAATCAGTGCAGAGTCATTTGAAAAACTGAAGCAGTCCATGGAAAGGCAGGATAAAAAGGTTCATTGAAAGTGATGCTTTTGTTCTT